>NZ_VDAG01000112.1:0-3008 GCF_019584505.1 Kluyvera sp. EC_51
ACGCCATTCTGCGTATTATCGACTGACCGAAGGAGCAACAGATGAAACAGCTTTCCTTTTTACCCGGCGAGATGACGCCACAGGACCGGCGTCTCATTCAGCGGGCGCTCAGGGCTCTGGACCGCCACCTGCATGAGCCCGGCGTAGCCTTCACCTCTACCCACGCCGTACGTGAATGGCTGCGACTGCATATGGCCGCGCTTGAGCGGGAAGAGTTCCGGGTGTTGTATCTGGACAACCAGAATCAGTTGATTGCCCATGAAACGCTCTTCACCGGCACGATTAACCGCACCGAGGTGCATCCCCGGGAGGTGGTCAAACGTGCTCTGCACTTCAACGCGGCGGCGGTGATACTCGCGCATAACCATCCTTCCGGCGAGACGACGCCCAGCCAGGCTGACAAAGCCCTCACGCAGCGACTGGTTCAGGTACTTCAACTGGTGGATATCCGTGTCCCTGACCATCTGATTGTCGGCGGCAGGCAAATCTATTCGTTCGCAGAACACGGTCTGCTGTGAGGTATTACATGAAAATTATCAGTAAACGCCGGGCAATGACGATATACCGCCAGCATCCTGAGTCCCGAATCTTTCGCTACTGCACCGGCAAATACCAGTGGCACGGTAGTGTCTGTCATTACACCGGCAGGGACGTTCCGGATATCACAGGAGTCCTGGCGGTATACGCCGAACGTCGCCAGGACCGCAACGGGCCTTATGCCTGCCTGATGAGCATCACCCTGAACTGACAATAGTGGAGAACTGTAATGAGCAACATCACTTGGGGCCTGCAGCGCAATATCACGCCGTGCCTGGGAGCCCGCCTTGTGCAGGAGGGGAACCGGCTGCACTACCTGGCTGACCGGACCAGTATCACAGGTAAGTTCAGTGATGCCGAATGTTTTAAGCTGGATGTGGCATTTCCGCACTTTATCAGTCAGATGGAGTCGATGCTTACCACTGGTGAAATGAACCCTCACCATGCCCACTACGTAATCCTGTATCACAACGGTTTCACCTGCGAAGCCGATACCCTTGGCAGTTGCGGCTATGTATACGTCGCTGTTTATTCCACTCAACGCTAACAAATTTCACGAGAACAAACTTGAAAATACTACCTGCTACAACTTCGCGGGCGGCGAAGCCCTGCCTGTCACCCGTTGCTGTCTGGCAAATGCTACTGACACGCCTGCTGGAACAACACTATGGTCTTACCCTAAACGATACTCCTTTCAGTGATGAAACCGTTATTCAGAATCACATTAATGCCGGGATCACGCTGGCCGATGCTGTTAACTTTCTGGTGGAAAAATACGAACTGGTTCGTATCGACAGGAAGGGATTTAGCTGGCAGGAACAATCCCCTTATCTTCGGGCTGTAGATATCCTGCGGGCAAGACAGGCAACTGGCCTTTTACGACAAAGCCGTAACACCGCAGTACGGTAAATATTGCGTACAACCTTCCCGATTTACATTTCTGATCTTCCGCTCTTGTTTACATATTGCATAATGCGCCTGCCATTATCTGGCGGGCGCGTTTGTTTTTTACGGACAACATAAGCTCAGATTTGGTCTGATACAATTGTGGCGCAGGGCCGAATCCAATCTGACAATCCGCTCCGTGACAAAAACGGAAGTTGCTATATCAATCTATGTTAATCAACTGGGAACAGGTCATCAGGCCTGCTATTGCAGGCCTGATTCATGAGTTGGAAACATTTAACGGGGCTTGGATAAACTAAACAGTGATCAGCTCTGCAATTTTTGTTGCAACAACTGCCAATGTATCTTCTCCCGTATCGAGGCCGCTTCGGGACGCAAGCAAGGGACTGACATTACGGAGAGCTTCATACGTCGTGTTATGCACGATGGGAACGAGTTGGTTGCCTGCCAGTAAAGCGGAAAGCTCTTTATCAGCAACACCTTCTTTAGGTAGACGGTTTAACAATGCTGGTGTTACTAAAACCAAGCCTATTCGAGAGTTTGCTAATCCTTTATCGATGGCACGCATCATCGGAACGCCAAGGGCAAGATCCTTTTCGCTGAACCATACTTTGACACCTGCCGCTTCGAGCAAATCGTGTAACTCTTTGGCAATACCTTGTCGGTCATCCCAAGCATGGCAAAGGAAGACATCACGCAGATCAGGTTGCTCAACGACAAGTTTCTCGACCACTTGTCGAATTGGCGTAAGTGATTGTACTTGGGATGTTGTGTAAGAAACGGAAGACCCTGATTTTGACCAACGTGGCTTCGCGCTGCTGCTGGATCCACCGCCTCCATAACTTCCGCTACCGCTAAAGCCTGATGATGAGTAAGAAGGGTAGCTATCATAACTGTAGCTACTACGGCGATAACCGCTGCGATTACGACATGCGGGACAGGCAGCAGCGGCTGCTGCTGAGCTATGTCCACGAACAGGAGCCGTACATCTTGCCATACTCTTGTTTCCCCCTTGATAATCTGAAAGATAACTGCTGCGCCATTAAAACCAGATAAGTAATGGGGACTTTTGAGTGTAAAACAAGAAGTGTATTTTCAGAAAGCTGTGCCTTATCACACTGCCAAATTTAATTTTGAGCTCAAGAGTTCAAAAAGATCAGGAGGTACTAGTGGTTACAGTGGCAGTACCGATTGAATCGCCACGGGTTTAACAGACACCTCAGAGTCATTTAAGATGGCTTAAAGAGAGGTGCCCATGAGCGGTAAGCGTTATCCCGAAGAGTTTAAAATTGAAGCGGTAAAACAGGTTGTTGATCGCGGCCATTCTGTTTCCAGCGTGGCAACACGTCTCGGTATCACCACCCACAGTCTTTATGCCTGGATAAAGGCATATGGCCCGGATTCCTCAACCAATAAAGTCCAGTCAGACGCTCAGGCTGAGATCCGACGCCTCCAGAAAGAGCTGAAGCGGGTTACCGACGAACGGGACATATTAAAAAAAGCCGCTGTAGATTCAATTGGTCAACGCAACAGTTATGTGAAAACATGGGGTTGCGGAGGTTTTT
>NZ_VDAG01000113.1:0-231 GCF_019584505.1 Kluyvera sp. EC_51
ACCCTAAGCGTTAGCTCTGTGTCGTTGCACGATGTCAGCGACGGTATTCTTGCTGATACCGAGCTCGCGTGCGATCCAGCGATAGCTGCGTCCCTCGGCCCTCATCGCAACCACCATAGGCAAAAGTCGGTCTGATTTTGGTCGCACTCCGGCCTGACGACCAAGCCTCTTACCACGTGCCTTCGCAACAGCAAGGCCTGACTTGACCCGCTCGCTGATGAGATCCCGCTC
>NZ_VDAG01000114.1:0-296 GCF_019584505.1 Kluyvera sp. EC_51
GCCGAATTAGCCCATTTGTGTTCTCATTTGTTCCCCGCTGCCAAGGACTCTGAGGATCGCAGAAGTAAACTTTAACGCCGGTGCTGACAGTAAATTCTAGATGTCTGGCCAGTTCCATTCCTCTGTCCCATGTCAGTGATTTTCTGAGTTCTGACGGTAAACTCAGGAATTTGTCGGTAAGAGCCTGATTTACTGAGACAGAATCTTTGCCCCTGAGTCTAAGGATGATCGTATAACGTGATTTTCGGTCTACAAGTGTGGCTATATGAGAGTTTTTTGTACCTGAGACTAAATCG
>NZ_VDAG01000115.1:0-215816 GCF_019584505.1 Kluyvera sp. EC_51
ACGTTGCATAGGTCGGGTCTCAGTCCAGGGCATAGCGAGTCTCCTCTTCTATGCCAGTTATAACTGTTACCCATGTATCCGGTCTAAAGTGTTACCTATGTTTCCGGTTTGTACCTGCGTTCGCCCGGGCTACAGACGGTGCTGGTAGCCCGGACGAGGCGTGTTACGCCGACTCCGGGATGGTGCACACTGCCGGATGGCGGCGTGAGCGCCTTATCCGACCTACAATAAATAGTATTCCTGTCTCATTGAAATATCCCTTTAGAAATAAACTCGGTGCTGAAAATAAGGCAGTGCTCGCTATCTCTTTATTATGATGAGGTATTTAGATTACTGACTGGAATTAAATGATGGGGGCTAAGTTGGTTAGAAATAAAAGCTGCGCCTATGCCATTCTGACGCTGCCAATAAGTAAGGGAAAGGGCCAGAAAGCGGGCGCCTTCTGGCCGTTGTGTTATTTGGTCAGTGCAACGATACCCAGCGTCAGGCCCGCGAGGGCAGCTGCACCACCGGCGATAGCACCCGCGGTTTCCCAGTTGTCCTGCGTCGTTCCTTTCATGCAGGTGTTGGTGTGAACCAGACGGCCCTGATCGTCATAAACGGGTACACAAGGGGAGTCATGCGCACAGCCAGCAAGCAGCGTTGCCAGCAGTGTCACCAGAATAAATTTTTTCATGATGTTGCCTCTAAATAATCCGTTTCATTACGCCAGAAATATGTCGTATTACGGAATGGCTTATTTTATCACCTGCGCTATAGCCTATAGATAGGGGGATTTATCTCAATTTATGTGGTTCGTAAATATCGTGGAGAAGAGAGGCTGAAAACGGTGGAATTATGCAGAAATGATGCAGAGGAAAATAACGAAATGACGAGTCGCGTAGCGTAACTGATGGTCTGGTGGCCTAACGCATTGAGCCCGCTGAACTAATCTTCCTGACTCACCGGCAAAAAGAAAGGCGCCTACAGGCGCCTTTTATCATGAGTACTCGTATTACTCAGAGTGTTTGGTAAAGCGGCGTTTAACCACCACAAAGAACACCGGCACGAAGAAGATTGCCAGCAGCGTCGCGGTCAGCATCCCGCCCATCACGCCGGTACCGACGGCGTTCTGCGCACCGCTGCCCGCGCCGTGGCTGATAACCAGCGGCATAACGCCGAGAATAAAGGCCAGAGACGTCATTAGAATTGGACGCAGACGCATACGTGATGCCTCGAGGGTGGCCTCGATGATGCCTTTCCCCTCTTTATCCATCAGGTCTTTGGCAAACTCGACGATCAAGATGGCGTTCTTCGCCGATAGACCGATGGTGGTCAACAGACCCACCTGGAAGTAAACATCGTTATTCAGTCCGCGTAGTGAGGCTGCCAGCAGCGCACCGACAACGCCCAGTGGCACAACCAGCATAACGGAGAATGGAATCGACCAGCTCTCATAGAGCGCGGCCAGGCACAGGAAGACGACGATCAGCGAGATGGCATACAGCGCAGGGGCCTGGTTGCCCAACAGACGTTCTTGATAGGACATTCCCGTCCAGTCGAAGCCGATGCCAGAAGGCAGCTTGCTGGCCAGCTGTTCCATTAGCGTCATCGCCTCACCGGTACTTTTACCCGGTGCCGCTTCACCGAGGATCTCCATGGATGGCAGACCGTTATAGCGTTCCAGACGCGGAGAACCATACACCCAGCGTGAAGTGACAAAGGCAGAGAATGGCACCATCTCACCGTTTGAGCTACGGACGTACATGTTGTTGACGTCGCCTGGCAGCATGCGGAATTTTGCGTCTGCCTGAACGTAAACCTTCTTCACGCGACCGTGGTCAATAAAGTCGTTTACGTAGTAGCCGCCCAACGCCGCAGAAATAGTCTCGTTGATGTCAGACAGCGAAACGCCCAGCGCCTGTGCTTTTTCCTGGTCGACATCGAGTTTGAACTGCGCGGTATCTTCGAGGCCGTTTGGACGCACGCGAACCAGCTGATCCGGATGCTGTTGTACCATGCCAAGAAGCTGGTTACGCGCCTGAGTCAGTGCCGTATGACCAAGGTTGCCCTGGTCAATCAGCTCAAAGTCGAAGCCGGTCGCCGTGCCCAGCTCGATAATCGCTGGCATGTTGAACGGGAAGACCATCGCATCTTTAATCTGGCTGAAGGCCATGGTGGCACGCTTGATAACTGATTCCGCGCTGTTTTCATCGCCGCTACGCTCATCCCACGGCTTCAGGCTTACGAACGCCATACCGGAGTTCTGTCCCTGGCCGCTGAAACTGAAACCGTTAACCGTAAAGACGCTCTCAACGTTCGACTTTTCGTTATTGAGGTAGTAGTGGGTCACCGTATCCAGTACCTTCTGAGTACGCTCCTGCGTCGCACCAGCCGGTAGCTGTACCATGGTCAGGAATACGCCCTGATCTTCATCCGGCAGGAAGGAGGTGGGCAGGCGCATAAACAGTACCGCCATCCCCACAACGATCAGCAGGTAGATAAGCAGGTAGCGCCCGGTGGCGCGCAGAATGCCGCTGACGCTATTGGTATAGTGGTTAACGCTCTGATCAAACTTATTGTTAAACCAGCCGAAGAACCCTTTCTTCTCGTAGTGATCTGCAGAAGCTGGTTTCAGCAGCGTGGCGCACAGCGCCGGAGTAAGGATCAGAGCCACCAGTACCGACAGCGCCATGGCGGAAACGATGGTTATCGAGAACTGGCGATAGATAGCCCCGGTTGAGCCGCCGAAGAAGGCCATCGGTACGAATACCGCCGACAGCACCATCGCGATCCCAACCAGCGCACCCTGGATCTGCTCCATCGACTTCTCGGTGGCCTCGACGGGCGATAGCTTCTCTTCGACCATCACACGCTCGACGTTTTCCACCACCACGATGGCATCGTCGACGAGCAGGCCTATCGCGAGCACCATCCCGAACATGGTGAGGGTGTTTATCGAGTAGCCGAACATCGACAGCACGGCAAAGGTTCCGAGAAGCACCACCGGTACCGCAATCGTCGGGATCAGGGTCGCACGAATGTTCTGCAAGAACAGATACATGACGAGGAAGACGAGAATAATCGCCTCAAATAACGTCTTAATCACTTCGTGAATCGAGATGGTTACGAACGGCGTGGTGTCGTACGGATAGACCACCTTCATCCCCTGAGGGAAGAACGGTTGCAGCTCTGCGAGCTTAGCTTTAATCGCATTGGCGGTATCCAGTGCATTCGCCCCGGTAGCCAGCTTGATCCCGAGGCCTGATGCAGGCTTACCGTTAATACGTGCGACCACGTTGTAGTTTTCGCCGCCGAGCTCAATTCGCGCGACGTCACTCAGATGAACGACCGAACCATCCGCGTTCACGCGCAGGGTCACTTTACCGAACTCAACCGGGTCTTTCAGACGCGTCTGCGCAATAATCGAGGCGTTCAACTGCTGGCCTTTCACTGCCGGCGTACCGCCCAGTTGGCCTGCTGCGATCTGGTCGTTCTGCACCTTCAACTGGTTGATAACGTCCACCGGCGTCAGGCTGTATTTGTTCAGCAGGTTGCCGTCGAGCCAGATACGCATCGCATATTGCGCACCAAAGAGCTGCACGTCGCCCACACCGTTCAGGCGACTAATAGGGTCTTTAACGTTAGAAGCAATATAGTCTGAAATATCGTCCTGTACGGTCGTTGGGTTATCAGAGATAAACCCGGCCACCATCAGGAAGCTGCTGCTCGACTTCTCTACGCTGATACCCTGCTGTTGTACTTCCTGCGGCAGTAGCGGCGTTGCCAGAGAGAGCTTGTTCTGTACCTGCACCTGGGCAATATCCGGATCGGTCCCTGATTTAAAGGTCAGGGTGATGGTCACGGAACCCGCAGAGTCACTGGTGGAGGACATGTACATCAGGTTATCGATACCGTTCATGTTCTGTTCGATAACCTGGGTGACGGTATCCTGTACGGTTTGCGCATCAGCGCCCGGATAGGTCGCGGAGATAGCCACCGCAGGCGGGGCGATCGTCGGGTACTGGGCGATAGGCAACTGCAGTATCGCCAGGCCGCCGGCAATCATCATGATGATGGCCAGAACCCAGGCAAACACCGGTCGATGGATAAAAAACTTAGACATTTAATCGGTACCTTATTGCGCAGCCGGAGCCGCGGTATCCTCTTCAGCCTTCACGGTGGCGCCAGGGCGAACCTTCTGCAGGCCGCTGACGATAACTTTGTCGCCGGCTTTCAGACCGCTGGTAATCAGCCACTGGTCGCCAACGGCCTGGGCCGCCACCACGCTGCGCGTTTCCACCTGGTTCTTATCGTTTACCAGCAGAACCGTTGCATCGCCGCGCGGTGTACGGGTGACACCCTGCTGCGGAACCAGCATAGCGTTTGGATTCACACCTTCATCAATACGAGCGCGAACGAACATCCCCGGCAGCAGTACGTGCTGTGGGTTCGGGAAAATCGCGCGCAGGGTGATGGAACCCGTGCTCTCATCGACGGTGACGTCAGAGAACTGCAGAGAACCTTTCAGCGCATAAGGCTGGCCATTTTCCATGAGCAGTTGAACGCTTTTTGCGTCGCCGCCCTGCTGCAAACTTTCTTGCTTGAGGCGCATAAAGTCGCTGCTGGACTGAGTCACATCAACGTAGATCGGGTCAAGCTGCTGTACCGTGGCCATGGCATCAGACTGGCCGTTGGTGACTAGCGCACCTTCGGTAACGCTGGATTTGCCGATACGGCCGGTAATTGGCGAGGTGACTTTGGTGTAGGCCAGATTAATGCGTGCGCTCTCCACGGCTGCCTTTGCCGCCATCACATCCGCATCGGCCTGACGTGCGGTAGCGACCGCCTGGTCATAATCCTGCTGACTGATGTACTGGGTGCCCAGCAGAGGGACATAGCGCTTTACCGTCAGGTGAGCGATTACCGCAGCGGCTTCTGCTTTAGTTTGATCGCCTTTAGCGCTGTCATAGGCTGCCTGGTAGGTTGCTGGATCAATTTGATAGAGAGATTGCCCGGCCTCAACATCGCTACCTTCGACAAAGTTGCGTTTGAGAATAATCCCGCTGACCTGCGGGCGAACTTCAGCAACGCGAAACGCGGAGGTCCGGCCCGGTAATTCTGTGGTGATGGACAATGGCGCGTTGTTCACGGTGTGAACGGTAACCTGAGGTGTTGGCGCATGCGCTTGTTGGCTTCCAGAATTATCGCAGCCGCTAAGTAATGCCGCAGAGATAATTAAGCTGGATAAGAGTGTAACCCTGGCGTGACTCGTCATTGCTGTTCCTTATAGATTGATAGCCAGGTTTGACTAAAAATCTGTGAAAGAAAGGGTGAATAAAAAAAGCAGTTCGTTATCCTACAAATAAACATCGGTGGATGTAAGGGATAGTTATTTTTGGACAATCACCAAAGGCACGGAAACGCAAAAATAGCAGGATTAGAGAATTTACGCAGAGAGAAAAGGAAAAGAATGCATTCATTGTGTGAATGTTAATTAATGATTCATGCATTGAGTGGATTTATTTATTTTAAGTATTTATCAAACTTTTTGGTAAATATTACGGTTAGTCTCAATGGTAAATTGAATTAATTGATTTTCCATCCACCGTGAATGTTGCGGTAAGTGACGCAGGCTATGGCCAGAAAAACGAAAGAAGAGGCGCTCAAGACGCGCCAACTGCTGCTTGATTCGGCAATCGAGCAGTTTGCACTGCGGGGCGTAAGTAACACCACGCTGACCGATATTGCTGATGCCGCTGGGGTAACGCGCGGCGCGGTGTATTGGCATTTTGCCAGCAAAAGTGAATTATTTAATGCAATGTGGGAAGAACAATTGCCGCTGCGTGATTTAATTCATCATAAATTGATACAAATAGAAAGCACTAATCCGCTATTAAACTTAAGAAATAAATTTGTCGTTGGTTTGCAATATATCGCGGAGACACCACGCCAGCGCGCCTTAATGCAGATTCTGTATCATAAATGCGAATTTAGCTGCGATATGATGCCGGAGCATGAAATCAGAGGGAGGATAGGTTTTAGCTATGATGCTATGCGAAATATATTGCAGGCCTGCGTACGTAACAGAATATTACCCATTGATACAAACGTTGAGATTGTATTGATCGTATTACATAGCGCATTTAGCGGTATTATCAAAAACTGGCTAATGAGCCCTCAGTCGTTCGATCTCTACCAGCAGGCTCCGCTACTGGTCGACAATATTATGGCAACCATCTGCGCCCAAAGTCTGTGGGCTGCCCGGCCCGCGCTGGTCGTTAACCAGTAACCGCCCGTCCTCTCAGGCAGGGAAGCCTGAAGATAATTCATCTGGCCTCGCTTGTGCTGTTCTCAGCTTTCGGCTTCTGTCATCTTATTATTCTACTCATCATCCCCGTAACGAGGTGTTTATGAACGTGATTTCCCGTCAGATTGGCGATTTTCTGGTGACGCCGCTCAGCGACGGTAATATGGCCGCGAGTCTCGAACTCTTGTCTGGCATTAGTACCACAGAGGCCGGAGAGATCCAGCGGCAGGCGGGGATTGCTGAGCCCGGAAATCTGCATATCTACGGTTATCTTATCCGCGGACGCGGACGAACGATTCTGGTGGATTCAGGAACCGGTGGCGTCAATAACGTAGGTGGGCAGTTGAAAACCAATTTGCAGGCCGCAGGCGTCCTGCCAGAAACGGTGGATACGGTGCTGTTGACCCACGCCCATCCTGACCATCTGGGGGGCTTGCTGGACGAGGAGGGCCTGATGGTTTATCCCAACGCCGAACTCTATCTACATCCGCTTGAGAAGGCATTCTGGCTGGACGATGCGCGATTTGCGCAGGCCAATGAACGTCAGCAGCGTAATTTTATTCGCGCGCGCCAGACGCTGGCCGCCTACGGTGAGCGTGTGCGCCTGCTGAGCGATGCGCCGATTGCTGAGGGGATTCACCCCGTTCCTCTGCCAGGGCATACACCGGGGCATACCGGGTTCAGAATTGATACTCCAGAGGACAGCTTGATTATCTGGGGTGACATCGTTCACTTCCCCTATATTCAGACCGCGCATCCTGGCGTGAGCATCGCTTTTGATATCGATAGAGAACAGGCGGAAGCGTCGCGTAAACGCATTCTGGCACAGGCGGCAGCGGAACAGTGGTTGGTGGCGGGGATGCACTTCGGTGGATCGGGCTTTGCGCGGGTGATTCCTGAGGCTAAAGGTTACCGAATCGTCTACGCTGAGGCGTAACACTGGCAATAAAACAGGCAATAAAAAAGGCGCTTCCCCATGCCGAGTAGCGCCTTCAAAATCAAGCAATTAACTGATTAGTATCAGTTCATGCCGTATTTTTTCAGTTTCTTACGCAGAGTACCGCGGTTGATGCCCATCATCAGGGCTGCGCGGGTCTGGTTACCACGGGTGTATTGCATCACCATGTCCAACAGGGGCTGTTCTACTTCAGCCAGTACCAGCTCATACAGGTCATTAACGTCCTGACCGTTCAGTTGAGCAAAATAGTTCTTCAGTGCCTGTTTAACCGAGTCACGCAGGGGTTTTTGGGTTACCTGATCCTGAGAGTTAACGGTAGAAACGGTCAGTACGTCAGAATTTACGCGTTGTTCGAACATAGTTCTGTCAGCTCTTTATTTCATTACGCAAGATTTTCGAAGTATGCCTCCAACGCCTCCAGCTGTACGCTGGCATCCTCTATGGCGTTGAATGTGCGCCGAAACTGGTCATTTGGAGCGTGCTCCTGGAGATACCAGGATACGTGTTTACGCGCAATTCGGTACCCTTTTGCCTGACCATAAAAGTCATGCAGTTCCCGAACATGCGAACAAAGCAAGCGCTTAACCTCTGCCAGTGGCAGCGGAGCAAGCAGCTCTCCAGTGTCCAGATAATGCTGGATTTCCCGAAAGATCCAGGGTCTTCCCTGAGCGGCACGTCCTATCATCAGGGCATCAGCCCCCGTATAGTCGAGTACAGCTCTGGCTTTAAGCGGGTCAGTAATGTCACCATTCGCGATAATCGGAATGGAAACTTTCTGCTTAACTGCCCGAATGCTGTCGTATTCAGCTTCACCATTGAACAAACAGGCGCGGGTGCGTCCATGAATGGTCAGGGCCTGAATGCCACAGTCTTCGGCCAGTTGGGCAATCTCTACACAGTTACGGTGTTCCGGCGACCAACCCGTGCGAATCTTTAACGTAACAGGAACGTCCACTGCGCTGACAACCGCCGTCAGGATTGACTTCACCTGATCGGGGTATTGCAGAAGGGCTGAACCTGCAAGCTTGCGATTCACTTTTTTGGCCGGGCAACCCATATTGATATCAATAATCTGGGCGCCACTTTCCACGTTGATACGCGCGGCATCCGCCATCTCTTCAGGCACGCTTCCGGCAATTTGCACGGTGCGAATACCTGGCTCATCAATGTGCACCATCCGAAGGCGGGACTTATCGCTTTCCCAGACCTGTGGGTTAGACGACATCATCTCGGAAACGGTTAAACCTGCTCCCATCTCGTAGCACAACGTCCTGAACGGCCGGTCGGTAATACCTGCCATAGGCGCTGCGATCAGTCGATTTCTGAGCTGGTGTTGTCCGATACGCATGAGTTAAGAAATGACCATACTGTGACTGCAAGGCGGCGTATATTACGCATTTTTTGCACGAGATGAAAGGCCAAACTTTAACCAATCCTCTGAGGTGGATCAAAGAATCGTAGTAAGCGTAAACGGTAATTAGGAATTAGTTATATAAATCATTGCATTAGAAATATATGATTATTTTATCTACGCGCATATTTTTGCGTAACTTCTCATTTTTTCTTCATCAGCAGGAGATTTGGCAAGATAATCTGCTGATTAAATCAGCAGATTATTGTGACATAGTGTGACTATGCTCCCATATTCAGAATATGATCGTGATGCTTTTCAGGCTACTCAACGACCACACGGCCGTTAAGCGGCTGGGTCGGCCGGTTGTTGTCATGATGCATCGTCTGGGCGAATTTTTTCAGCTGCGCTTCGGAAAGGGTCATCGGCTGCTTCAGGACAATCCAGGTCACGCCTTCAGAGCATGGCGGTGTGGTCAGGGAACCGCTGAATCGCCAGTAATGCTTATCGGTAGGCAGAAGCGTATTGAGGTCTAACTGCGCAGGTATACTCACTTCCTGTTCTGTTTTCTCCGGCACTGCGGCCCACAGTGCCTTCAGCGCCGCATTTTCTGCTCCTACGTCAAACATCACCGCCACGACCGCGGTGTTACCCTTTGCATCTTTGTGCACCAGATGAGCCTCCATGGCGTAGTGTTTGCCGTGAACGGTGTTTTCGCTTGGCGCATGGAAGTGGACCTGCTGGAGGGTAAACGGCGTGCCGTCAATCGCGACGGTATCGCTGGTGGTGCTCTTCAGGCCAGCCTGGACGGTATGTCCGTTATTGATGAGCGTGACCGGGCCGTCGGTATAGCGGACGTCCAGCGGCGAGAGATGTGCCGCCAGCGCGGTATCGATGTTAATCGGGGATTGGTTCATGCCGGTCTGGCAGGTTTTGAACTCCTCGCTGAGTGCGCCCCAGTGCTCGGGGGAGCCTTCTCCTTCGTAGCTCCAGTGGGAAGCAAAAACCGAGATGGGCATGATGCTGAGGGCCAGGATCGCCGCCTTGCCAAACGTTGTTTTCATACAATTCGTCCAATGAATAGTTAATGTGAATTTATGTTTTAACTTCAATGAGTTAAGTTTTTATTTTAACGCGTGGCGGTGGGCGATGGTGTACAAAAAGAGGGAAAAATGTGGCCTGCAAAGAGGCCACGGGAGGAGATTACTTCTTACGCCCGGTAATGCGGCACCACTCTTCTTTCTCAACGACAACGTCGAGGTCAAAGAGATCGGCGTAGGCTTCACAGACGCTTTCCGCCTGGCTTGCCAGGATACCGGAAAGCCCCAGCAGGCCGTCTGTAACCGGCAGCACGCTGATTAACGGTGCCAGCTCGCGTAATGGGCCTGCCAGGATGTTAGCGACCACCACGTCGGCTTTCATGGCCTCTGGCTGGTCCTGCGGCAGATACAGCTCCAGACGTTCGGAAACGCCGTTGCGCTGAGCGTTGTCGCGGCTGGCCTGAATCGCCTGCGGATCGATATCGATCCCGATCGCTTTGGCGGCACCCAACTTCAGCGCGGCGATCGCGAGGATCCCGGAACCGCAGCCAAAGTCGATCACCGTCTTGCCGGTTAAATCCAGCCCGTCCAGCCACTGCAGGCACAGAGAGGTGGTTGGGTGCGTGCCGGTACCGAAGGCCAGGCCTGGATCGAGCATCACGTTAACGGCGTTAACGTCCGGCACATCGCGCCAGCTTGGGCAGATCCACAGACGCTCGCCGAAACGCATCGGGTGGAAGTTATCCATCCACTCGCGCTCCCAGTCTTTATCCTCTAGCTGCTCAATTTTGTGGGCGAAGCCTTCACCCAGCAGCGGATGCTGTTCCAGGATGGCAACCACCTCTTTCATGTCGGTTTCTGCGTCGAACAGGCCGATAACGTCGGTATCGCCCCACAGACGCGTTTCACCCGGCAGCGGCTCAAAGACCGGCGTGTCATGCGTATCCTGGAAGGTAATGGAGACCGAACCGGCCTCCATCAGTGCATCGCTAAGATCTTCGGCATTGGCGCCGGTTGTGTTCAGTTTCAGTTGGATCCACGGCATGGCAAAACTCTTTATTTATCAGAAGAAATGACGGCAGCCTGTACGACGGGTTGACCAAAACGGTTCCCGACGACAAACGCCAGCAAACTTAGCAGCAGCGAGGGCACAATCGGATGGAAGCCCAGGTACTGAATATTAAATGTGGCCAGCACGGCATACAGCACGCCGCCGACGATCATCGCGCTCAACGCCCCAGCAGCGTTCGCACGCTCCCAGTACAGGCCGAGCACCAATGGCCACAGGAATACTGCTTCCAGCCCGCCAAAGGCGAGCAGGTTCAGCCAGATAATCATCTCTGGCGGACGCCAGGCGGCGAGCATCATCAGAATACCGAGCACCAGCGTCGTCCAGGTGGAGATGCGCTTAATGCGGTGCTCATTACGAATTTTAGTCGGGCTCGCGCTGAGCCACAGATCTTTAATGATGGTCGCCGACGCTTGCAGTAAGTGGGCGTTCACGTTCGACATAATAGCGGCCATCGGCGCGGCAAGGAACAGGCCAGCCGCCCATGGCGGTAATACCTGCACCATCAGCGTTGGGATCACCAGATCCGGCACGGTCAGGTGCGGCAGCACGGCACGGCCCAGCGCGCCTGCCAGGTGCATCCCCAGCATCAGCACCGCCACAACGATAGTGCCGATGATAATCCCGCGATGCACCGCCTTACTGTCTTTATACGAGATACAGCGTACGGCGGTATGTGGCAGGCCAATCACCCCGAAGCAGACCAGCACCCAGAAAGAGGTCATAAAGGTCGGTGTCAGGATGTCATCTGCGCCGTGCGGCGAGACCAGCTGCGGGTTTATCTGCTCCAGCGTATCCACCGCGTTATGCAGCCCGCCTGCGGCATGCACCACACCAACCAGCAGCACGATGGTGCCAATCAGCATCACCATGCCCTGCATGGTGTCGTTGAGCACGCTGGCACGGAAGCCGCCGAAGGCAGTGTACAGGGCAATGGTAATGCCGAAGATCAGCAGGCCGTTTTCATACTTAATGCCTGCCGCCGTCTCCAGCAGGCGTGCGCCGCCGATAAACTGCACCGCAATCGCCCCGACGAAAGCCACCAACAGACTAATACTGGCAATCCACACCACCGCACGGTTTTGGTAGCGCGCCTGCAGCATGTCATTGAGAGTAATGGCGTTATAGCGTCGCGCCAGAATAGCGAACTTCTTACCGAGTACCCCCAGCGACAACCAGATCGTCGGCACCTGGATCAGCGCCAGCAACACCCAGCCCAGCCCGTATTTATAGGCGGCACCCGGCCCACCGATAAACGAACTGGCGCTGATGTAGGTCGTCGTCAACGTCATGGCCAGCACAAAGCCGCCCATCGAGCGGCTGCCGAGGAAGTATTCGCTGAGGAAGGAACCGGTGCTGCGCTTACGCATGGCATACAGCGACAGGCCGAATACCACGAACAGGTAAAGCACGAGAACGACGATAATCTCAGTTTGCATCTTTATCCTCCAGCGGGATGTCGCGGAAGATAAAGCGGACCATCAGCCAGCACAGCAAAATAAAAACCAGCGGCATCAGCAGGCAGGCCATTTCAAACCAGTGCGGCAGGCCGGTGATACCCTGCGTGGAATCAGGTAAGTAAGCACACGCTAACCACGCAGCAAGATAGAGAAGGGTTAGCCACAGCGCCCAGCGCGCCTCTTTATGGGCCTGAACAAAACGCTTGTCCATTTTTTGTCCCTTGTGGATGAAGAAAGCGGGGATTGTACCGCAAGGCAAAGATGAGGGGAGAGAAAAAGAAAAAAGGCCGGAAAATCCGGCCTTTTGCTGCGATAACAGGATTATTTTTCCTGTAATCCGAGTTTTTTCTCAAGATAGTGGATGTTGGTACCACCATGCTGGAAGTTCTCGTCGGCCATGATACGCATCTGCAGATCAACGTTGGTTTTGATACCGTCGATGATCAGTTCCTGCAGCGCGTTCTTCATGCGAGCAATTGCCACGTCACGGGTCTCACCGTAACAGATGAGTTTGCCGATCATTGAGTCATAGTACGGTGGTACGGTGTAGCCAGCGTAGATATGAGATTCCCAACGAACGCCAAAGCCGCCCGGCGCGTGGAAGCGGGTAATTTTACCCGGGCTTGGCAGGAAGGTGTCTGGGTCTTCGGCGTTGATACGGCATTCTACCGCATGGCCACGGACATGGACTTCTTCTTGCTTGATGGACAGCGGCTGACCGGCAGCGATACGCAGCTGCTCTTTGATAAGGTCAACGCCGGTGATCATCTCGGTAACCGGGTGTTCTACCTGGATACGGGTGTTCATTTCAATGAAGTAGAACTCGCCGTTTTCGAACAGGAACTCGAAAGTACCTGCGCCGCGGTAGCCGATATCCACACACGCTTTCGCGCAGCGTTCGCCGATGTAGCGACGCAGTTCCGGGGTAATGCCCGGTGCTGGTGCTTCTTCGACAACTTTCTGGTGACGACGCTGCATGGAGCAGTCACGTTCAGCCAGATAGATAGCGTTGCCCTGACCGTCAGCCAGTACCTGAATCTCGACGTGGCGAGGATTTTCCAGGTATTTTTCCATGTAAACCATGTCGTTGCTGAAAGCCGCTTTGGCTTCCGCTTTGGTCATGGCAATGGACTGCGCCAGGTCTGCGTCGCTGCGCACGACGCGCATGCCGCGACCGCCGCCGCCGCCAGAGGCTTTGATGATAACCGGGTAGCCGATGCGTTTAGCATGAGCGCGGTTAACATCCATATCTTCGCCCAGCGGGCCGTCAGACCCCGGAACGGTTGGTACGCCTGCTTTCTTCATGGCGGTGATTGCGGACACTTTGTCGCCCATCAGGCGGATAGTGTCGGCTTTCGGGCCGATGAAGATAAAGCCGGAACGTTCAACCTGCTCGGCAAAGTTGGCGTTCTCGGAGAGGAAGCCATAGCCTGGGTGAATTGCAACAGCCCCGGTGATTTCAGCAGCGCTGATGATAGCCGGGATGTTCAGATAGCTTTTTACGGACTGAGCCGGGCCAATACAGACCGTTTCATCCGCCAGCAGTACGTGTTTTAAATCGCGGTCCGCAGTGGAGTGCACAGCCACGGTCTTGATGCCCAGTTCTTTACAGGCACGAAGAATACGCAGTGCAATCTCGCCGCGGTTGGCGATGACAATTTTATCCAGCATCTTCGCCTCGTTACTCGATGACGACCAGAGGCTCGTCAAATTCAACTGGCTGACCGCTTTCTACCAGGATTGCTTTCACAGTCCCTGCTTTGTCAGCTTCGATCTGGTTCATCATTTTCATCGCTTCAACGATGCACAGGGTGTCGCCCACGTTAACTTTCTGACCAACTTCCACGAATGCTTTAGCATCCGGGCCTGGAGTGCGATAGAAAGTACCAACCATCGGGGAACGTACGATGTGACCACTGATTTCAGCTTTAGCCGGAGCTTCAGCTGCAGCTGGTGCAGCTGCTGCAACAGGTGCTTGCGCTTGCATTACAGGTGCTGCGTAGGCCTGCTGCATCACTGGAATACCGGTGTTTGGAGCAGAGCGGCTGATGCGCACTGACTCTTCACCTTCAGAAATTTCCAGTTCGTTGATGCCAGACTCTTCGACCAGCTCGATCAGTTTTTTAATCTTACGAATATCCATGAGTGGGTTCCGTACTCTTTGTTTAGTTTGATTGTGACAGGCGTTTTACCGCCGTCTGTAAAGCGTATGAATAGCCGTCAGCGCCGAGTCCGCAGATAACGCCAGAAGCGATATCAGACAGATACGAATGATGGCGGAATGGTTCGCGCGCATGAACGTTGCTCAGGTGGATCTCGATAAACGGGATGCTCACCGCCAGCAACGCATCGCGAAGGGCAACGCTCGTGTGCGTGAACGCGGCCGGATTAATCAGGATATAGTCAATATTGTCTTTAGCCTGATGAATACGGTCGATGAGGACGTACTCGGCGTTGGACTGCAGGCTGTCGAGCGTGACGTTCAGGGTTTCAGCTTCCGCGGTTAAGCGGCTTACGATCTGGGAAAGCGTCAGCGTGCCGTACTTCTCTGGCTCACGGGGGCCTAACATATTCAGGTTCGGACCGTTCAAAAGCAAAATGCGAAACTTGTCAGTCATTGTGCTGCTATCTCCTGCAATTCTCGGGTAAAAAACAAAATATACCTTCGATGCGCGATTGTCACCTTTTCAGGGGGGTAAAAACCCTGTCAGGAAAACCAAGGTCGCACATTATAACTATTTCGTAGCATTTGGCAGCTAAATACTGGTCTTATCAGGGAAGATTATCAACTGCTATCGTGTAAAGAACGTCTGACTATAAGAGAATTGCGGTAAACCGCACATATCACGAAACTAGCGCCACCACTGGCGAAACTTCTTATAACGGCAGGCTAAAAGCACGATCGCGATGGCCGCGTAGATAACCGGTTGTGGTGAGATAATCTTTACCGACCACAGGAAATGTATCGGCGCGAGGATCGCCACAAGATAGACGAAGTTATGCAAAAGCTGCCAGCGTCGGCCTAATTTTCGCTGCATAGCCTGGGTCGATGTTACCGCCAGAGCCAATAAAATCAGCCAGCAGGCAAATCCCAGCAGAAGATAGGGGCGAGTCACAATTTCCTGACCTAATAGCGACAGATTGCGAATACCCAGTTCCAGAACGCTGTAGCTGGTGAGGTGGATGCTCGCCCAGGCAAAGCACCACAGTCCCAGTAGTCGACGGGTGCGAATCAACAACGGTTGTTTAGCGTAGCGCGCCAGCGGGGAGACCAACAAGGTCGCCAGCAGCAATTTCAGAGCCATCCTACCGGTAAAATGTTGAATGTCCTTTACCGGGTCGGCGCTTAGCTGGCCCTGAGAGACGGCCCAGAACAGCCAGACGAACGGCAAAAATGCCGCAAGATGCAGGAAAACCTTCAGCCAGGTGACCTGTGTCGCCGTTAAACGCATTAAAAATTCTCCCGCAAATTCATCCCACGATAGAGCGAAGCCACTTCATCGGCATAGCCGTTAAACAGCAGCGTTGGTTGACGCTGTACGTCGAGAATGCCGCCAGAACCGATAAAACGCTCCGTCGCCTGAGACCAGCGCGGGTGATCGACGTGTGGGTTTACGTTGGCAAAGAAGCCGTATTCATCCGGCGCGGCCAGGTTCCAGGTGGAATCCGGGCGCTCGCGGGTCAGCATAATGCTGACAATCGACTTGATTCCCTTAAACCCGTATTTCCACGGCACGGTCAGACGAATCGGCGCACCGTTTTGCGGCGGCAGCGCTTTGCCGTAAACGCCGACGGTCAGGAGCGTAAGCGGGTTCATGGCTTCGTCCAAACGCAACCCTTCTATATAAGGATAGGCAAGACCGCCACCGATAAATCGGTCCTTCTGTCCAGGCATGTTTTCTGGGGAGTAGAGCGTTTTAAAGGCCACGTACTTCGCGTTGCTGGTGGGTTCGACGGCGGCGAGCAGTTTATGCAGCGGGAAACCGATCCACGGCACCACCATTGACCAGGCTTCCACGCAGCGCATGCGGTAGATACGCTGTTCCAGCGGGAAGCGTTTGGTTAAATCGTCATGATCGAGCGTCAGCGGTTTTGCCACCTCGCCGCCGATGGTCAGTTTCCACGGATTCATGGGCAGGCTTCCGGCGTTCGCGGCAGGGTCGGCTTTATCGAGGCCGAATTCATAGAAGTTGTTGTAGCCGGTGACTTTGTTTTCTGGCGTCAGCGTCAGCTTGTTCTGCCATTCATCGGGCTTGCTGAAGGTCAATGGCTGCCCGGAAGGCGCTGGTGGGCGATCGTTTCCTTTAAACCAGTCCGTCAGGCTGGAGGCATGCAGTGGAAGTGAGGCAGCAGCGGTGCTGATACCAAGCATCTTCAGCACCTGGCGGCGCTGGAGCATAAAAACAGACTCGGCGGTGACATCTGCTTCAGTTAATTTACGGGCTTTCATGACTTCCTCCGGCAGGCTTTTGGTAAGCATGGCGGAGGAGTCAAATTAACGCGAGTGTGCTTTGAAAAATAAGTGCTTAGTCAATTTTGACCAGGGTGCGGCCCTGAATCTGGTTGCTGATGATTTTATCTGCAAATTCAGGTGCTTGAGAAAGGATTATCTCCGTTGCGCTCTGGGCGAAGAAGGACTCAGGCAAATCGGTAACCAGACGTTTCCAGGCCTCGGCGCGACGTGCTGCCGGGGTCATGACCGAATCCACGCCCTGCAGGCGAACATTACGCAGAATAAATGGCATCACGGTAGTCGGCAACGCAAAACCGCCGGCCAGGCCGCAGGCCGCCACGCATCCGCCGTAGTTCATCTGCGCCAGCACTTTAGCCAGCACTTTATCGCCCACGGTATCGACCGCACCTGCCCAAATCTGTTTTTCCAGCGGGCGGGTTTCCGCGAACTCGTCACGGCCCAGAATACGGCTCGCGCCCAGCGCGCGCAGATAGCTATGGGTGCTTTCACGGCCTGACACCGCTGCCACCTGGTAACCGAGCTTGTGCAGCAGGGCGATAGCGGTACTGCCCACGCCGCCGCTGGCGCCGGTTACCACGATTTCACCGTCTTCAGGACGTACGCCTGCATCTTCCAGCGCCATTACACACAGCATGGCGGTGAAGCCTGCGGTGCCGATGATCATGGCTTTACGACCATCCAGGCCTGCCGGCAGCGGTACCAGCCAGTCGCCGTTCACGCGTGCGCGCTCGGACAGACCGCCCCAATGGTTTTCGCCCACGCCCCAGCCGGTCAGCAGCACCTGCTGGCCTGGGGTAAAGCGCGCATCATCGCTGGTATGCACCGTACCGGCGAAGTCGATGCCTGGCACCATTGGGAAGTTACGGATGATTTTCCCTTTCCCGGTGATGGCGAGCGCGTCTTTATAGTTCAGGCTGGACCACTGAATATCGACGGTGACGTTACCCTGCGGCAGCAGGCTGTCGTCGACGGCCTTCACTGCGGCGATAGTTTTGCCATCCTGCTGTTCTAAGATGAGTGCCTGCATAACCCTTCCTTACATGGACTGATAGTGAAAAAAGTTACCGGGGACTATACTCGGTTATCATTATTTGTTGGCGATTTGGCGCAATAAATTGCCAGATCCTCCAGGTTTGGTAGTATGCCGCCCTGGTTTGATATGTTAGTGCTTACTTCTAATCGTAATGTACTGGCGCAGGCGCCCGACACTCATCGGGGACGATTAACCTACGGAGTTAACACAGGGATGCGATTAACGACGAAGTTCTCAGCCTTTTTTACGCTCTTAACCGGGCTTACCATCTTTGTGACGTTAATCGGCTCCTCGCTGAGTTTTTATAACGGCATACAGTACAAGATAGCCAATCGCGTGCAGGCTGTGGCGACCGTGCTGGATAACCGCCTGGTTAATACGCCGTTCGACAAGCTCGACCATCAGCTTGATGAGATCATGGTGCCGCTCGATATTGTCCGCGTCGATTTCACGCTCAACGGCAAAGCGCTGTTCCACCATAGCCGCGGCAGCAGCTATCAGCCGGCTGGCAGCCACTATCAATTCCGCGAAATGGAAGTCCCGTCGCTCAAACATCCCGGCATGATGATTCATTTGGTCTATCAGGACCCAATGGCCAACTACTTTCGCTCGCTCATGACCACCGCGCCGCTGACTATCACCATTGCCTTTATGGTGCTGGTGGTATTTATCGCCGTACGCTGGCTACGGCGACAGCTGGCCGGGGAAGAGCTGCTGGAGCTGCGCTCTATTCGCATTCTTAACGGCGAGCGCGGGCCGAAAGCCAAAGGCAATATTCATGAATGGCCCGCCCGCACCAGTTCGGCGCTGGATATGCTGCTTTCGGAAATTCAGTTTGCCGGCGAGCAGCGCAGCCGCCTGGATACGCTGATCCGCTCCTATGCGGCCCAGGATTCGAAAACTGGCCTCAGTAACCGTTTGTTCTTTGATAATCAGCTGGCGACGCTGCTTGATGACCAGGAAAACGTTGGCTCCCACGGTATCGTGATGATGATCCGTCTGCCGGACTTCGACTTCCTGCGTGACAACTGGGGCCGTGCCGCAGCGGAAGAGCATGTCTTTACCCTTATCAATCTGCTCTCTACCTTTATTATGCGTTACCCCGGCGCGCTGCTGGCACGCTATCGCCGCAGCGACTTTACCGTTCTGCTGCCGCACCGCACGTTAAAAGAAGCGGACAGTATCGCCGGGCAATTACTCAAAGCCATTGATGGGCTGCCGCTGGCGAAGATCCTCGATCGTGATGACATGATGCACATCGGCATTTGCGCCTGGCGTAGCGGGCAGACGACCGAGCAGGTGATGGAACACGCGGAAGCGGCAGTGCGCAATGCCGTGCTGCAGGGCAGCAACAGCTGGGCGATTTATGATGATTCATTACCGGAGAAAGGGCGCGGTAACGTCCGCTGGCGCACCCTGATTGAGCAGATGCTCAGCCGTGGCGGCCCACGCCTGTATCAAAAACCGGCGGTCAACCTCGACGGCAGCGTTCACCACCGTGAACTGATGTGCCGTATCTTTGACGGTAAAGAAGAGGTGATTGCCGCAGAATACCTGCCGATGGTGCTGGAGTTTGGCCTTGGCGAAGAGTACGACCGCCAGCAGATCACCCGCCTGATCCCATTCCTCGGCTTCTGGCCGGAGGAAAACCTGGCTATTCAGGTAACGGTTGAGTCGCTGATCCGCCCGCGTTTCCAGCGCTGGCTGCGCGATACCTTGATGCAGTGTGAAAAATCGCAGCGCCGACGGATTATTTTTGAACTTGCAGAGGTAGATGTCTGTCAACATATGACGCGTTTACAGCCAGTCGTCCGTTTAATCCATGCATTAGGCGTTCGGGTTGCAGTAACGCAGGCAGGTTTAGCCTTAGTCAGCACCACCTGGATTAAGCAGCTCGACGTTGAGCTGATTAAGATAGATCCGGTGCTGGTGCGAAATATTGAAAAGCGCAGTCAAAACCAGCTGTTAGTACAAAGTCTGGTGGAGGCCTGTAAAGGAACATCGATACAGGTTTTCGCGGCGGGCGTGCGCAGTCGGGGCGAATGGCAGGAGCTGACCAAATGCGGAGTTTTCGGCGGTCAGGGCGATTTTTTTGCTGCTTCCCAGCCACTTGACTCAAATGTGAAAAAATATTCGCAAAGATATTCGGTTTGACCTGCTGTTTAACGTGTTTATCACGTAGAATAACGCGCGCGGTTTTTTCCGGGAGTGTGCATGTCTGCTCGCCGGGAAAAAAGACGCACCATGCATGTGGCGACCTTTGACAGGTACAAATCCAGGATGGAGCGGCAGTGAGTCTTCCTGCACTGAAGGACTCAGGTTGGATTTGTAACAGAGGTAACGAACTGCACTAATTTTCACCGTTGCAGATGATTTTTGCGCCTTGTCGCTGCTGCGTGTGGTTGGTAAAGTAAGCGGATTTTATTTTTCCGCCCCAGCTTTCAGGATTATCCCTTAGTATGTTGAAAAAATTTCGTGGCATGTTTTCCAATGACCTGTCCATTGACCTGGGTACCGCGAATACCCTGATTTATGTAAAAGGACAAGGCATCGTATTGAATGAGCCTTCCGTAGTCGCCATTCGTCAGGATCGTGCCGGTTCGCCGAAAAGCGTAGCCGCCGTGGGACATGACGCAAAACAGATGCTGGGCCGTACGCCAGGTAACATCGCGGCTATTCGCCCGATGAAAGACGGCGTTATCGCTGACTTCTTCGTGACCGAAAAAATGCTCCAGCACTTCATCAAACAGGTTCACAGCAACAGCTTTATGCGCCCAAGCCCGCGCGTACTGGTCTGTGTACCGGTTGGCGCAACGCAGGTTGAACGCCGTGCGATCCGTGAATCTGCTCAGGGCGCTGGCGCCCGTGAAGTGTTCCTGATTGAAGAACCGATGGCCGCAGCAATTGGTGCAGGCCTGCCGGTTTCTGAAGCAACCGGCTCCATGGTTGTGGATATCGGTGGTGGTACCACTGAAGTGGCCGTAATCTCCCTGAACGGCGTGGTTTACTCCTCCTCCGTACGTATCGGTGGCGACCGCTTCGACGAAGCGATCATCAACTACGTTCGTCGTAACTACGGCTCTCTGATCGGTGAAGCAACCGCAGAACGTATCAAGCACGAAATCGGCTCCGCTTATCCGGGCGACGAAGTGCGTGAAATCGAAGTTCGTGGCCGTAACCTGGCAGAAGGCGTTCCGCGTGGCTTCACGCTGAACTCTAACGAAATTCTCGAAGCGCTGCAGGAGCCGCTGACCGGCATCGTGAGCGCAGTGATGGTTGCACTGGAACAGTGCCCACCAGAACTGGCTTCCGACATCTCCGAGCGCGGTATGGTTCTGACCGGTGGTGGCGCACTGCTGCGTAACCTCGACCGTCTGTTAATGGAAGAAACCGGTATTCCAGTTGTCGTTGCTGAAGATCCGCTGACCTGCGTAGCGCGTGGCGGCGGCAAGGCGCTGGAAATGATCGACATGCACGGCGGCGACTTGTTCAGCGAAGAGTAGTCAGCATGAGGTTCAGGGTAGCCAGAAGGCTACCCTCAATTTCACTGACACGAGAATACGCATAGCCTATGAAGCCCATTTTTAGCCGTGGCCCGTCGCTGCAGATTCGCCTTATCCTGGCGGTGCTGGTGGCGCTGGGTATCATTATTGCCGACAGCCGTCTCGGTATGTTCAGTCAAATTCGAACGTACATGGATACTGCCGTCAGTCCTTTCTACTTTGTTTCCAATGGTCCTCGTGAACTGCTCGATAGCGTCTCGCAAACGCTGGCTTCACGCGATCAGCTCGAACTCGAAAACCGTGCACTGCGCCAGGAACTGCTGCTGAAAAACAGCGACCTGCTGATGCTCGGTCAGTACAAGCAAGAAAATGCCCGTTTACGTGAACTGTTAGGTTCACCGCTGCGCCAGGACGAACAGAAAATGGTGACGCAGGTGATCTCAACGGTTAACGATCCCTACAGCGACCAGGTGGTTATCGACAAAGGCAGCGTGAACGGCGTTTACGAAGGCCAGCCGGTGATCAGCGATAAAGGCGTTGTGGGTCAGGTTGTGGCCGTCGCTAAGCTCACCAGCCGCGTGCTGCTGATTTGCGATGCCACTCACGCGCTGCCGATTCAGGTTCTGCGTAACGATATTCGCGTGATCGCCGCCGGTAACGGCTGCACGGACGATCTGCAGCTGGAGCATCTGCCGGCCAACACCGACATTCGTGTGGGTGATGTGCTGGTAACATCCGGCCTGGGCGGACGTTTCCCGGAAGGCTATCCGGTTGGCGTCGTCTCGTCTGTTAAGCTGGATACGCAGCGCGCGTACACGGTGATTCAGGCTCGTCCAACGGCAGGCCTGCAGCGTTTGCGCTATCTGTTGCTGCTGTGGGGTGCGGATCGTAACGGAACTAACCCGATGACCCCGGAAGAGGTGCATCGCGTCGCCAATGAACGTCTGATGCAGATGATGCCTCAGGTGCTGCCGTCTCCTGAAACCATGGGGCCGCAGCTTCCCGCTCCGGCAACCGGGTTAACCACGCCGCCTGCGGGTACGCCGCCACCGCAACCCTCCGCAGGGGGGCAATAGTGGCAAGTTACCGTAGCCAGGGACGCTGGGTAATCTGGCTCTCGTTTCTTATCGCACTGCTGCTACAGGTTATGCCCTGGCCGGACGACCTTATCGTTTTCCGGCCAAACTGGGTGCTGCTTATCCTGCTTTACTGGTCACTGGCGCTGCCGCACCGCGTGAATGTTGGCACGGGCCTCGTGATGGGTGCCATACTGGATCTCATCAGTGGTTCAACGCTTGGCGTGCGTGCGCTGTCGTTGAGCATCGTGGCGTATCTGGTGGCGCTGAAGTATCAGCTGTTCCGCAATCTGGCGCTCTGGCAACAGGCGCTGGTAGTTATGCTGCTCTCGCTCGCGACGGATATTATTGTTTTCTGGGCAGAGTTTTTAGTGATCAACGTCTCTTTCCGACCTGAAGTGTTCTGGAGTAGTGTAGTAAACGGCGTGCTCTGGCCGTGGATATTTCTTCTGATGCGGAAAGTTCGCCAGCAATTTGCCGTTCAATAAGGTCGTTATGGTATCTCTCTATCTTGCTTCAGGTTCCCCGCGTCGTCAGGAACTTCTCACTCAGCTAGGCATGACGTTTGAGAAAGTGGTTCCCGGCATTGAAGAGCAGCGTCGTCCACAAGAGCCGGCGCAGCAGTACGTGGCGCGCCTGGCGCGAGAGAAAGCGCAGGCTGGCGTCGCGTTAACTCGCCACGACCTTCCTGTTCTCGGGGCTGATACGATTGTTGTCCTCAACGGTGAAGTGCTGGAGAAACCGCGCGATACGGCTCATGCGGCAGCGATGCTGCGTAAGCTATCAGGGAAAACCCATCAGGTGATGACCGCCGTTGCGCTGGCTGATAGTCAGCACACGCTCGACTGTCTGGTGATGACTGAAGTGACCTTCCGGACGCTTTCCGAAGAAGACATTGCAGACTATGTTGCGAGCGGCGAACCTTTAGATAAAGCAGGTGCATACGGTATTCAAGGGCTGGGTGGCTGTTTCGTCAGGAAGATAAATGGCAGCTATCACGCCGTAGTCGGCTTACCGCTGGTGGAAACGTATGAGTTGCTGAGTAACTTTAACTCGCTACGTGAAAAAAGGGATACACATGACGGCTGAACTATTAGTGAACGTGACGCCATCGGAGACGCGAGTGGCGTATATCGATGGCGGCATTTTGCAGGAAATTCATATTGAGCGTGAAGCGCGACGCGGAATAGTAGGCAATATCTACAAAGGTCGTGTTAGTCGTGTCTTACCGGGTATGCAGGCGGCTTTTGTAGATATTGGTCTCGATAAGGCGGCGTTCCTTCATGCCTCCGATATCATGCCGCATACCGAATGCGTGGCGGGTGAAGAGCAAAAGCAGTTCACCGTCCGCGATATTTCTGAACTGGTGCGTCAGGGCCAGGACCTGATGGTTCAGGTGGTGAAAGATCCGCTGGGAACCAAAGGCGCGCGTCTGACCACCGACATCACCTTACCCTCCCGCTATCTGGTCTTTATGCCCGGCGCCTCGCACGTTGGCGTATCGCAGCGTATTGAAAGTGAAGCCGAGCGTGAACGCTTAAAGAAGGTGGTCGCGGATTATTGCGATGAGCAGGGCGGCTTTATCATTCGTACCGCAGCAGAAGGGGTATGTGAAGAGGATTTGGCCTCTGACGCCGCCTATCTTAAGCGCGTCTGGACCAAGGTCATGGAGCGTAAGAAGCGCCCACAGACTCGCTACCAGATGTACGGTGAACTGGCGCTGGCGCAGCGTGTGCTCCGCGACTTTGCTGACGCCCAGCTGGATAAAATTCGCGTTGACTCCCGTCTAACCTACGAAGCGTTAATGGAATTCACGGCTGAATATATGCCTGAAATGACCAGTAAGCTTGAGCACTATAGCGGTCGTCAGCCTATCTTTGATCTCTTCGACGTTGAGAATGAAATCCAGCGTGCGCTGGAGCGTAAGGTTGAGCTCAAGTCTGGTGGCTATCTGGTTATCGACCAGACCGAAGCAATGACCACCGTTGACATCAATACCGGAGCCTTTGTTGGCCACCGCAATCTTGATGACACGATTTTCAACACCAACATCGAAGCCACTCAGGCGATTGCGCGTCAGCTGCGTCTGCGTAACCTTGGCGGCATTATCATCATCGACTTTATCGATATGAATAATGAAGACCATCGCCGCCGTGTGCTGCACTCGCTGGAACAGGCGCTAAGCAAAGATCGTGTCAAAACCAGCGTTAACGGCTTCTCACCGCTGGGGCTGGTGGAGATGACTCGTAAGCGCACGCGTGAAAGCGTCGAGCACGTGCTGTGCACCGAATGTCCGACCTGTAGTGGTCGCGGTACGGTGAAAACCGTTGAGACGGTATGCTATGAAATTATGCGCGAAATCGTCCGCGTGCATCACGCTTATGATTCCGATCGCTTCCTGGTGTACGCTTCTCCTTCCGTGGCCGAAACGCTGAAAGGCGAAGAGTCCCACGCGCTGGCGGAAGTGGAAATTTTTGTCGGTAAGCAGGTTAAAGTCCAGATTGAACCGCTCTATAACCCGGAGCAGTTTGATGTGGTTATGATGTAATTACGCAGCCTGCTGCGACCCAAGGAGAGATGCGTGAGGCGATTGCCGGGGATTTTGCTGCTCACCGTAGCCACACTGATTGTCGTTGTCGCGCTGCTGGTGAGCGGCCTGCGTCTCGCCTTGCCGCATCTGGATAAATGGCGCCCTGAACTGCTGAGCAAAATTGAAGCGGTGACCGGGCTGCCGGTGTCCGCTTCACAGCTGCACGCCAGCTGGCAAAACTTTGGTCCTACGCTGGACGTGCGCGATATTCATGTCGCCATGCACGATGGCGGCACGCTGGATATCAAACGCGCTTCCATGGCGCTCGATGTCTGGCAAAGCCTGCTGCACATGCGCTGGCAGTTTCGTGAGCTGACCTTCTGGCAGCTGCAAATCCACACCAATACCCCGCTGCAAAATAACGACGGTGGCGATAGCCTTAAGAGCGATCGCCTTGGCGATCTGTTCCTGCGTCAGTTTGACCACTTTATTCTTCGCGACAGCCACTTAAGCTTCCTGACCCTCTCCGGGCAGCGCGCCGAGCTGGCCATTCCCCAACTGACCTGGGTGAACGATGACAACCGTCACCGTGCCGAAGGGGAGTTGAGCCTCTCCAGCCTTACCGGGCAGCACGGGGTGATGAAGGTTCGTATGGATCTGCGCGATGAAAACGGCCTGCTGAACAAAGGGCGCTTATGGCTTCAGGCCGACGATATCGACGTGAAGCCGTGGCTCGGGCAGTGGATGCAGGACAACATTGCGCTGACCAGCGCCCGCTTCAGCCTTGAAGGCTGGGCTTCGCTGGATAAAGGCGAAATCGCCAGCGGCGACGTTCTGCTTAAGCAGGGCGGTGCCAGCTGGCAGGGCGATCAGCAGGAACATCATCTGGCGGTAGATAACCTCACCGCGCACCTGTCGCGTGAAAAAGAGGGCTGGGAAGTTCGCATCCCTGATACCCGTATTACCATCGACGATACGCCGTGGCCACGCGGTGCGCTGGCGCTGGCGTGGATCCCGGCGCAAGAGGTGGGCGGCCCGAATCATCAGCGTAGTGACGAATTGCGCATTCGCGCCAGCCATCTTTCACCTGCAGGGCTGAACGGCCTGCTGCCGATTGCTGAAAAACTCTCGCCTGAGGTTGCCGATATCTGGCGCACCGCCCAGCCTGCGGGCATGGTCGATACGCTGGCAATTGATATTCCGCTGCAGGACACCGGCAAAACGCGCTTTAACGCGAGCTGGAATGACCTCGGCTGGAAGCAGTGGAAGCTGCTGCCCGGCGCAGAGAATGTCTCCGGGTACGTTACCGGCGGCGTAGAGAATGGTTCGCTGCATGTGGCGATGAAAGACGCGAAGATGCCGTACGAACACGTCTTCCGCGCGCCGTTGGAGATTGCCAAAGGCGCCGCGACCCTCAACTGGGTCAATGACGATAGAGGGTTCATGCTCGATGGGCGTGACATTGACATAACGGCGACGGGCGTTCGCGCCGCTGGTGGTTTCCGCTATCTGCAACCGAAGGACGATCAGCCGTGGCTGGGCATTCTGGCCGGTATCAGCACCGACGACGGCGGGCAGGCCTGGCGCTACTTCCCGGAAAACCTGATGGGGACGAAGCTGGTTGACTACCTGAGCGGCGCCATCAAAGCCGGTAAGGCGGAGAACGCCACCCTGGTTTACGGCGGCAACCCGCATCTGTTCCCGTACGAGCATAACGAAGGTCAGTTCCAGGTCTATGTGCCGCTGCATGATGCGACCTTCGCCTTCCAGCCGGACTGGCCTGCGCTGACCAACCTGAATATCGAGCTTAACTTTATCAATGCTGGTCTGTGGATGAAGGCGGATAAAGCGGCGATCGGCGGCGTAACCGCCAGCAATCTTGACGCGGCGATCCCGGACTACGCCAAAGAGAAGCTGCTGATTGATGCTGATATCAACGGCCCAGGCAAAGCCGTCGGCCCGTATTTCCAGCAGACGCCGCTCGACAAATCCCTCGGCGCGACCCTTGAGGAACTCCAGCTTGATGGCGATGTGAGCGCCCGCTTACATCTTGATATTCCGCTGGACGGCGAACTGGTAAAAGCGACCGGTAACGTCGCGCTGAACAACAACAGCCTGTTTATCAAACCGCTCGATAGCACGCTGCATAACCTCAAAGGCCGCTTTAGCTTTGACAACGGCAACCTGACGAGCGAACCGCTGACAGCGACCTGGTTCAATCAGCCACTGAACGTCGATTTCACCACCAAAGAGGGCGAGAAATCTTATCAGGTGGGCGTCAACATGCAGGCGGACTGGCAGCCAGCGAAAACGGGCGTGCTGCCAAAACAGCTTAACGATGCGCTTAAAGGCAGCGTGCCGTGGAAAGGTAACGTCGCTATTGAACTACCGTATCACGGCAGTGCGAGCTACAAGGTGGGCATCACCAGCGATCTGCAAAATCTGAGCAGTAGCTTACCGTCTCCGGCAGATAAAGCGGCGGGTAAATCGTTGCCCGTGAAGCTCAACGTCGACGGCAACCTGCACAGCTTTGATCTGACTGGGAACGTCGGGCCAGAAAACCATCTCAATAGCCGCTGGCTGCTGGGGAAAAAGCTGACGCTGGAAAGCGCTATCTGGGCTTCGGATAGCCGGACGATTCCGCCGCTGCCGCAAACGCCGGGCGTGGAGCTGAATATGCCGCCGATGGACGGCGCGCAGTGGCTGGCGCTGTTCCAGCACGGCGCGGCCGATGGCGTGAGCTCCGCGGCGGCGTTCCCGGAGAACGTCACGCTGCGCACCCCGTCACTGACCTTTGCGGGCCAGCAGTGGAATAACCTGAGCGTGGTGTCCCAGCCGACGGTAGACGGCACCCGCGTGGAAGCGCAAGGGCGTGAAATTAACGCCAGCCTGACGATGAAAAATCACGCGCCGTGGCAGGCTGCCGTGCGCTATCTCTACTATAACCCGTCGGCGAACCCGCTGGCACAGGCCGCCTCAGACAAGATGCTCAGCACCGCCGCCGCCAGCAGCGCCATTGATTTCCGTGGCTGGCCCGATCTGCAGCTGCGCTGCGCCGAATGCTGGCTGTGGGGGCAGAAATATGGCCGCATCGACGGTGATTTCAACGTGAAGGGCGACACCCTAACGCTTGCCAATGGGCTGGTGGATACCGGCTTTGGCCGCTTAACCGCCGATGGCGTCTGGGTAAACTCGCCGTCCGGGCAGCGCACCTCGCTGAAAGGCAAAATTCATGGCAACAAGATTGATGATGCGACGGCTTTCTTCGGGGTTTCGACGCCGATTCGCGATTCTTCCGTTGATGTAGACTACGATTTACATTGGCGCGATAAACCGTGGCAGCCAGACGTCGCTTCGCTTAACGGCATTCTGAAATCGCACGTTGGCAAAGGGCAATTCACCGATCTGTCGACCGGACATGCCGGGCAGTTGCTGCGTCTGCTGAGCGTCGATGCGCTGTTGCGTAAGCTGCGTTTTGACTTTAGCGACACCTTCAGCGAAGGCTTCTACTTTGATTCCATCCGCAGCACCGCATGGATCAAAGACGGCGTACTGAATACGGATGATACGCTGGTGGACGGCCTGGAGGCGGATATCGCCATGAAAGGGTCGGTTAACCTGGTGCGCCGCGAGCTGGATATGGAAGCCATCGTTGCGCCGGAAATTTCGGCGACGGTCAGCGTGGCGACGGCGTTCGCGGTGAACCCGATTATTGGCGCAGCGGTGTTTGCTGCGACCAAAGTGCTGGGGCCGCTGTGGAACAAAGTGTCGATACTGCGCTATCGCATCACCGGCCCGATTGATAAGCCTCAGATTAACGAAGTGCTACGCCAGGCGCGCAGCGACAAAAAGCCATGATTTGACGCAAGCCTTGAATTGCCTCAATCTCATAAGACAAACACCCGGAATACCGGCCCGAAATGCGTGAGGCGCGCGGGCCATTAACGAGTAGCGAAATAATGAGTCTAAACCTGGTAAGTGAACAATTGCTGGCAGCGAACGGCCTGAACCATCAGGATCTGTTCGCCATTCTTGGTCAACTCACGGAGCGTCGTCTGGACTATGGCGATCTCTATTTTCAGTCCAGCTACCACGAATCCTGGGTTTTAGAAGATCGCATCATTAAAGATGGTTCTTACAATATCGACCAGGGTGTTGGGGTGCGTGCGGTGAGCGGTGAGAAAACCGGCTTCGCCTACGCCGACCAGATTAGCCTGCTGGCGCTGGAACAGAGCGCGCAGGCAGCGCGTACCATCGTGCGCGATGCGGGCAACGGTAAAGTGCAGACGCTGGGTGCGGTTGAGCATCCTGCGCTCTATACCTCGCTGGATCCGCTGCAAAGCATGACCCGCGAAGAGAAGCTGGATATTCTGCGCCGCGTTGACAGCGTCGCGCGCGCGGCGGACAGTCGCGTGCAGGAAGTGACGGCGAGCCTGACCGGCGTCTATGAACTGATTCTGGTTGCCGCGACCGACGGTACGCTGGCTGCCGATGTACGTCCGCTGGTACGCCTGTCAGTTAGCGTGCAGGTGGAAGATGACGGTAAACGCGAGCGCGGCGCCAGCGGTGGCGGCGGTCGCTTTGGCTATGACTACTTCCTTGCCGACCTCGACGGTGAAGTGCGCGCCGATGCCTGGGCGAAAGAAGCGGTGCGCATGGCGCTGGTGAATCTCTCTGCGGTGGCTGCGCCTGCGGGTACGCTGCCGGTGGTGCTGGGCGCGGGCTGGCCGGGCGTACTGCTGCATGAAGCGGTCGGTCACGGTCTGGAAGGCGACTTCAACCGCCGCGGCACCTCGGTCTTCAGCGGCCAGATGGGCCAACTGGTGGCTTCTGAACTCTGTACCATCGTGGATGATGGCACAATGTCCGATCGTCGCGGCTCCGTAGCGATCGACGATGAGGGGACGCCGGGCCAGTACAACGTGCTGATCGAAAACGGGATCCTCAAAGGCTATATGCAGGACAAGCTTAACGCACGTCTGATGGGCGTTGCGCCTACCGGTAACGGCCGCCGCGAATCCTACGCGCACCTGCCGATGCCGCGTATGACCAACACCTACATGCTGGCCGGGAAATCCACGCCGCAGGAGATCATTGAATCCGTCGAGTACGGCCTTTACGCGCCAAACTTTGGCGGCGGCCAGGTGGATATCACCTCCGGTAAGTTTGTCTTCTCCACCTCGGAAGCCTACCTGATTGAAAACGGTAAGGTGACCAAGCCGGTGAAAGGGGCGACGCTTATCGGTTCCGGTATCGAAACCATGCAGCAGGTCTCGATGGTTGGTAACGATCTGAAGCTGGATAACGGTGTGGGCGTCTGCGGCAAAGAAGGCCAGAGCCTGCCGGTTGGCGTTGGCCAGCCAACCCTGAAAGTGGATAATCTGACGGTGGGCGGTACCGCCTGACCTGAAAAAAATGCACCTCATTTTGAGGTGCATTGATGTCTGTTTGTAGGCCGGATGGCGCTTCGCTTGTCCGGCCTGTCACTATTCCTTTCTTCTTCCCCGCATCCCCTGGAACAGCCTCGCCACTTCGACAAAATAGTCGGTCAGATAGTTAATACAGACCTGCACCTTGAGCGGCAGCTTGTCCTTTTCGGTATACAGCGCGTACACCGGGCGAGGATCGGACTGATAGCGTGGGAATAAGATCTCCAGCTCACCGCTGTTGATCTCATTGATCACCCACATCAGCGGCACGTAGGCAATGCCCGCACCGGCCACCAGCCAGCGGGAGATGGTCATCGGATCGTTAGTGACAAATCGGCCTTCCGGCAGCAGCTTGGTCGACAACCCTTCGGGGGCAATCAGCTCAAATTCGTTATCGGGACGCACGCTATATTCCAGCCATGAATGGTTACTCAGGTCCGCCGGCTTTTCGGGCACGCCATACTGCGCGAGGTATTTCTTCGACGCGCAGACGACCATCGGCATGCTGCCAAGGCGTCGGGAGAAGAGGCTGGAATCCTGCAGCGCGCCCACGCGGATCACCACGTCCAGGCCGTCGGCAATCAGGTCCGGCGCCGGAATGCCCGTCACCAGATTCACCGTTAAACCTGGATACTCTTTCAGCATCTCCGCCGTCATGGCAGCGAGGACATTTTGTGCCATAGTTGAAGAACAACCAATGCGCAGCGTGCCAATTGGCGTGTTGTTAAAAGCGTAAAGCTGCTCGTGAACATCCTGAACTTCGAACAGCATGCGGCGGCAACCCTGGTAGTAAATTTTACCGGCTTCGGTTAAGCCAATGCTGCGAGTACTGCGGTTAAGCAGTTTGACCTGCAGCTCATCTTCCAGTTTAGAGACAGTCTGGCTGATGGACGAAACGCTCATTTGTAGCTGGCGCGCCGCGGCGGTAAAGGAGCCTTGCTCGACCACTTTGGCAAACACCGACATCCGTTTTAGTCGTTCCATTGTTCACTCTGGCTTAAAAGTGATTTGCATCACACTATGTAGATAAGGCGATAACAGTTACGTTAAAATACTGTTAGCTGAATAATTAAAGTTCCAATCTCACCTGCACGCTAGTCTAGTAAGGTCAACATGAGCCTGTTTCCTGTCATCGTGATTTTCGGTCTCTCATTCCCGCCGATTTTCTTTGAGCTGCTCTTATCGCTCGCCATTTTTTGGTTGGTGCGTCGCGTGCTGACGCCGACCGGGATCTACGACTTTGTCTGGCATCCTGCGTTGTTCAACACCGCACTGTACTGCTGCCTGTTTTATCTAATATCACGTTTGTTCGTCTGAGGTAGATGTGAAAACACTAACAAGAAAAATCTCCCGCACCGCTATTACGGTGATACTGGTCATCCTGGCGTTCATCGCGATTTTCCGCGCCTGGGTCTATTACACTGAATCTCCGTGGACGCGCGATGCGCGTTTTAGCGCGGACGTTGTCGCTATTGCCCCTGACGTTTCCGGCCTGATTACCGACGTACAGGTCAAGGATAACCAACTGGTTAGCAAAAATCAGGTGCTGTTTATCATTGACCAGCCACGCTACAAGAAGGCGCTGGAAGAGGCCGACGCTGACGTGGCCTATTATAAAGCGCTGGCCGATGAAAAAAGCCGTGAAGCCGGGCGCCGTAATAAGCTGGGCGTCATCGCGATGTCACGCGAAGAGATTGACCAATCCAATAACGTTCTGCAAACCGTGCTGCACCAGCTTGCTAAAGCGCAGGCGACCCGTGACCTGGCGCGCCTCGACCTTGATCGTACGGTGATCCGCGCCCCGGCAGATGGCTGGGTGACTAACCTTAACGTCTATGCCGGTGAGTTTATCACCCGCGGCTCGACGGCGGTGGCGCTGGTCAAACAGCACTCCTTCTACGTGATGGCCTACCTTGAAGAGACCAAGCTCTCAAGCGTCCGTCCGGGCTACCGTGCCGAAATTACCCCGCTGGGCAGCAACCATGTGATTAAAGGCACCGTTGATAGCGTCGCGGCAGGCGTGACGAACGCCAGCAGCAGCGTTGACAGCAAAGGGATGGCGACCATCGACTCTAACCTCGAATGGGTTCGTCTGGCCCAGCGCGTGCCGGTGCGTATTCGTCTGGATGAAGAGACGGGCAACCTGTGGCCTGCGGGTACTACCGCCACGGTGGTCATTACCGGCGAGAAAGATCGCGATGCCAGCCGCATGAGCTTCTTCCAGAAGCTGGCGCTGCGCCTGCGTGAGTTCGGTTAATCGCCATGGGCATTTTTAGTATTGCCAACCAGCACATCCGCTTTGCCGTCAAACTGGCATGCGCGGTGGTGCTGGCGCTGTTTGTCGGCTTTCACTTTCAGCTTGAAACGCCCCGCTGGGCGGTACTGACTGCCGCTATCGTGGCGGCTGGCCCGGCCTTTGCTGCAGGTGGGGAACCCTATGCAGGGGCGATTCGCTATCGTGGGATGCTGCGTATTGTCGGCACCTTTATTGGCTGTATTGCGGCGCTAGTGATTATCATCGCCATGATTCGCGCGCCGCTGCTGATGCTGTTGGTCTGTAGTATCTGGGCCGGTTTCTGTACCTGGATCTCCTCGCTGGTGCGCGTGGAGAACTCCTATGCCTGGGGGCTCTCCGGCTACACGGCGCTGATTATCGTCATCACCATTCAGGCCGAACCGTTGCTGACGCCGCAGTTTGCCGTTGAGCGCTGCAGCGAGATCGTGCTGGGGATTATCTGTGCGATCGTCGCCGATCTCCTGTTTTCGCCGCGATCGATCAAAAAAGAGATCGATAACGAACTCGACGGTATCCTCATCGATCAATATCGCCTGATGCAGCTGTGTATCAAGCACGGCGACAGCGATGAAATGGACAAGGCCTGGCTGGCGCTGCTGCGGCGTACGGCAGCGCTGGAAGGGATGCGCGGCAACCTGAATATGGAGTCCTCACGCTGGGCGTGGGCCAACCGCCGACTGAAGGCGCTGAATACCGTTTCGTTGACCATGGTGACCCAGGCTTGTGAAACCTTCATCATGCAAAACTCGCGGCCTGAGCTGGTCACTGACGCCTATCGCGAGCTGTTCGAAGAGCCGGTTGAGACGGTGCAAGATGTTCATCGTCAGCTTAAACGGATGCGCCGCGTGCTGGCGTGGACAGGCGAGCACGATACGCCGGTCACTATCTACAGCTGGGTAGGGGCCGCGACGCGTTATCTGCTGCTCAAGCGCGGGGTGATTGGCAATGCCAAAATCAGCGCCCGCGAAGAAGAGATCCTGCAAAGTGAAGTGGTGGTGCGCCCGGAATCCGCCGAGCGTCACCACGCGATGATTAACTTCTGGCGCACCACGCTCTCCTGCGCGCTGGGCATTCTGTTCTGGCTGTGGACCGGCTGGACCTCCGGTAGCGGGGCGATGGTAATGATCGCCGTGGTCACCTCGCTGGCAATGCGTCTGCCGAACCCGCGCATGGTGGCGATAGACTTTATCTACGGCACCATCGCGGCGCTGCCGCTGGGGGCACTCTATTTCCTGATCATCATTCCCGCGACCCAGCAAAGCATGCTGCTGCTGTGTATTAGCCTGGCGGTGATGTGCTTCTTTATCGGTATTGAAGTGCAAAAACGGCGGCTGGGCTCGATGGGGGCACTGGCCAGTACCATCAACATTCTGGTGCTGGATAACCCGATGACCTTCCACTTCAGCCAGTTCCTTGATAGCGCATTAGGGCAGATTGTTGGCTGCTTCATGGCGTTTATCGTTATTCTGCTGATCCGCGATAACTCCCGCCTGCGTACCGGGCGCGTGCTGCTGAACCAGTTTGTGTTTGCGGCGGTATCGGCGATGACCACCAATATGGCGCGTCGGAAAGAGAACCATCTGCCGGGGCTCTACCAGCAGCTGTTCTTACTGCTGAACAAGTTCCCCGGTGATATTGCCAAGTTCCGCCTGGCGCTGACGCTGATTATTGCGCACCAACGTCTGCGCGATGCGCCCATTCCGGTGAATGACGATCTGTCGGCATTCCACCGCCAACTGCGCCGCACGGCTGACAAGGTGATCTCTGCCAGCAGCGACGACAAGCGCCGCTATTACTTTACGCGCTTGCTGGAAGAGCTGGGGGTTTATCAGGAAAAACTGCAGGTCTGGGAAGCACCTGAACAGGTAACCCAGCCGGTCGAGCGGTTGGTGTCGATGCTGCATAAATATCAGGGTGCACTCACGAGCAGTTAAGCGTCGTCCGGGCTACCTGCGATTTGTAGCCCGGACGAGCGCAGCGACTCCGGGAGCCCTACCACCATTCCGCGCGATGCGCCCCTAACGGCATGGCCGGCATCGCAAACGCCATCGGTGTTTGTGCAAGTTCCAGCGCGCTGTTGAAGTAGCTTAACTCGCCGAATGGTCCCTGCTCGGTCACCATACAACGGGTAATCGCCGCTTCGCTTGGTGGCGCAATCGTCTGATAATCCGCCTGCTTGCCCAACTGTTGCAGCCACGTCGCCGTCCGGCACAATGACACATCTACCCGCCATGCACCGCCTTCATTACGCTGACGCTCCAGCGCCATCAACACGCCAAGCGTGGCGAGATAGCCGCTGAGATAATCATTCGGATAGGTTGGCCCCAGCACCGGCTGGCCTGCGCCGCCCTGTGCTACCGCCATACCGGTCACGGTCTGAGCAAGCTGCTCGAAGCCCGGCCGTGTTTTCCACGGCCCACGATGGCCGTAGCAGTTCAGGTTAACCGCAATGATTTGGGGATTGATCTGCGCCATCTCTTCATCACTCAGGCCATAGCGGGCAAGCGCGCCGGGACGGTAGCTTTGCACAAACACATCGCCTTCGCGGACCAGCTTCGCCGCCGTCTCGCGACCTTCGGCGGTGGAGAGTTCAAGATACGCGTTGCGTTTGCCGTGGTTGGTATCAACGTCGAACGGCAAAATACGTGGGCGATAAGGGGATGAAAGGTGCAGTACATCGGCACCCATTTGCGCCAGGCCGCGGGTCGCTGTTGGCCCAGCGATCACGTGGGTGGCATCCAGCACGCGCAGCGACTTCAGCACCCGTGGCGTGTCGTAACGGCGGGCTTTCGGTGCGCTATCGGTCATCCGTGTCAGGCGAATCAGCGGCTCCTGACTCACCGCCAGCCCCTGTGGATGTGCCAGCCACTCTTCACGACTGCGGGCAATGGCAGCGCACAGCCCAGCGTCGGCAATGGTCTGCTCCAGCTTTTGCGCCTCCCACTTCGCCACGGCCTGCGCCACGCGGCTACGGTTATTGGGCACGTCGAGAATATCCAGAATGCCATCACGCAAACGCGGGTAGCCGCCGTGCAGGAAAATCCAGCGGTTGTCGGCGGTGAGGTAGAAATCGGTGGTGGGGTAGTCCGGGTCGTTGTACTGCCAGTTATAGCCGTTCTGCTGCTGGAAGGTGACCGCGTGGGTTGAGGCGGCAGCGCTATGGCAATCAACGGTAATTTCCTGCTGCTTACCTCGCAGCACATCGAGCATCAGCCCTTGTAGCGCTAGCGCGGAGGCGGCCGCCTCTCCAATGGCAAACGGCGTCGGATAGACCGGTTCTGTACCGGTGAACGTCACGCGATCGCTCGCCAGATGTGCCAGCCCAAGCTCGTGGCACAGCTTATCAAAAACAGGATATTCACGTTTCACCGCAGGCTCCTTTCCGTTAATAAGACTATCGTTATTCTGACAACTATTACGCTAAAAGCGATAGCTATACTTAGATGGAAACACTTTTCAGGAGGGTGTAATGACCACGCAAGCATGGCAGGACAACGATCTCTTTCAAACGGGCTACCTGGTGAACGGCGAATGGCATCAGCTCGACACCACCTTTGATGTGCTCAACCCCGCGACGGGCGAGGTCGTCGCCAAAGTCGCGAAGGCCGGAAAGCAGGAGACGGAACAGGCGATTGCCGCCGCCGCCCGCGCGTTCCCACTCTGGCGGGGGAAAACGGCGAAGGCGCGATCGGAACTGCTGCATCGCTGGTATCAGCTCATCATCGAACATAAAAGCTGGCTGGCGAAACTGATGACCATCGAACAGGGCAAACCGCTGAAAGAGGCGGAGGGCGAGGTGGACTACGCGGCGAGCTTTATCCAGTGGTTTGCCGAACAGGGAAAACGGGCGAACGGCGAGATAATTCCACCGGCGAAGCCGGGTTCACGCATTCTGGCAACCCGCGAGCCTATCGGGGTGGTGGCGGCGATTACGCCGTGGAACTTCCCGATGGCGATGCTCACCCGTAAGCTTGGCCCAGCGCTGGCGGCTGGCTGTACCGGGGTGATTAAACCCGCCAATAACACGCCACTGTGCGCGTTCGCGCTGCTGGCGCTGGCGAAGAAAGCGGGGATTCCGGACGGGGTGCTGAACGCCGTGGCGGGGAATACGCTGGAGATTAGCGACGCGATTATGGCAAGCCATGACGTGCGAAAAATCTCCTTTACCGGATCAACCTCGGTGGGCAAAACGCTGGTGCGTAACGCTGCGGAAACCATGAAGAAAGTCTCTATGGAGCTCGGCGGCAACGCGCCGTACATCGTCTTTGAAGATGCGGATATTGATGCTGCCGTACAGGGTGCTATCGCCAATAAGTTCCGCAACGCCGGACAGGTGTGCGTGAGCGTAAACCGTTTTTATATTCACGACAGCGTGTATGAGCGCTTCGTCAGCCAGCTTGCCGCCGCCGTGAAGGCGCTGAAGGTGGGGAACGGGCTGGATGACGGCGTGATCGTGGGGCCATTGATTGAGGCCGCGGCGGTTAAAAAAGTGCGCGAACACGTTGAGGATGCTGTAGCGAAAGGAGCCAAAGTGCTAGCTGGTGGGCAGCCGCATGCGCTGGGCGGTAACTTCTGGCAGCCGACGGTGCTGGGTGACTGTCAGGAAAAAATGCTGCTGGCGCAGGAGGAGACGTTCGGTCCTCTGGCGGCCTGCTTCCGTTTTAGCGATGAAGACGAAGTTATTCAGCGCGCGAATAATACGCCTTACGGCCTGGCGGCCTATTTCTACACTCAGAACTTGTCCCGCGTCTTCCGTGTCTCGCAGGCGCTGGAGAGCGGTATGATCGGCATTAACGAATGTGCCGTTTCAACCGAGCTGGGGCCGTTTGGCGGCGTGAAGGAGTCGGGGCTTGGGCGTGAAGGTTCAGTGCTGGGGCTGGAAGAGTACCTCGAGGTGAAAACGCTGCACATTGGGGGACTTTAGTCTGTTGAATAGGGGAGAGGGCGTAAGATGAAAATCTATACTTTTGATTTTGACGAGATAGAGGATCAGGGCGATTTTTATCGGGAGTTCGCCCGTCTTTTTGCCCTCGATCGTGAGTCGATTCGCGATCTGGACGCGCTCTGGAGCGTGGTGACCGGCAATGTAATACCGCTACCGCTGGAGATTGAATTCCTGCACATGGACGATAAGCAGCGACGACGCTACGGCGCGCTGATTCTGCTGTTTGATGAAGCGGAAGAAGAACTTGAAGGCATGCTGCGGTTTAACGTTCAGCGCGGATAAAAAAAGCCCTCGCCGAAAGGCGAGGGCAAGTCGTCGGACAAGACGACGAGGGTTTATTTGTACAGTTCAGCCGTAGCGTGCGAGCTGTCGCCGGAACGGGCTTCGATAATGCGGTAGCTGCTAGCGCCTTCTTTCTCTGCTTTTGCGGCTAACTGGCTACGCATATCCATTGGGTCGCTACCTATCTGTGAAACGGAAACGGTGCCGATGGACTGTAGGTTCTGTGCCTGATCTGCACTCACCTGATGTACTGCGGCGCTTGCGCCGAAAGAGAGTACGGATGCCAGACCAAGGGATGCGATGATAATTGCGCTTTTCATATACTTTACTCCTCACCTTATTTTGCAGCGGTGAGAGGATGCTGATGCTTATTCCTGGGACCGCTGGGGATATTTTTTTTCAATACCGACGTACTGCGTCTTATTTATACAGTTCAGCCGTTGCATGCCAGCGATCGCCAGTACGCGCTTCAATGATGCGGTAAGACGATGCACCTTGTTCTTCCGCTTTCTTGTTCAGCATCTCATGCATATCCATCGGGGTTGAACCGACGGAACCAATGGAAACGGTGCCGATTGACTGACGGGTTTGTGCCTGGTCGCTGTTGATAGAATCAGCGGCGAAAGCGCCAAACGAGATAACGGATAGGATGCTCAGAGCGGCAACGGTAGTTTTGATTTTCATGATACTCACCTCGTCGAATTTTTTTGGAAGGCCTTTGTTTTGTGACCCTCATCACGAAATTAAGTATACACTAATCACATGAAATATTAATACCCCGCTAATTGTTTCTCGTGTAATTACTTGTCAGGAATCGTCATTTTTAGAACATATACGTATAAAAAAACGCATATTTTGGCAAAGTTGTCGGCCAATAATGCGTAAAATCAAAAAGATAGGATAATTTGATGTTTTGTGCGCTTAAGTCGGGATATATTCACTGCATCTATGTGAATGCACAAAGAATCGCACTAAATGTTAACGGAACGGCAGTGAAAACGGCGGGGCGTTGGCGGGAAAACAGACTCCTCCGGAGGAACCAGAGGAGTATCGCGAGGGATTACAGTTCCTGTTCGAACAGAACCTGAATGGCCTCGTAGAGATCTTTAACAGTGAAACCCCGAGCAGGCGTGGTGAAGATCGTGTCATCGCCAGCAATGCTGCCGAGAATCCCTTCCGCTTTGCCCAGCGAATCCAGCAGACGTGCAATCAGCTGCGCTGCACCAGGGCTGGTATGAATGACGACGACGGCGTCGTTGTAGTCAATATCCAGAACCAGGTTCTTCAGTGGGCTGGAGGTGGTCGGCACGCCCAGCTCAGCCGGCAGGCAGTAAACCATTTCCATTTTGGCGTTGCGGGTACGCACTGCGCCAAACTTCGTCAGCATGCGGGAGACTTTGGACTGGTTGATATTATCGAAGCCTTCTTCCTGTAAGGCCTGAACAATTTCGCCCTGAGAGCTAAATTTTTCTTCCTTCAGTAATGCTTTAAAGGCTTTAACTAATTCTTCTTGTTTAGTGGAACTTCGCATAAGTCACCTGACTATGGTGGTGAAATTAACATTATTATGCATATAGGTGAATTTTTATGCAAAACAATTTATCCCAAGGGGCTAGGCCAAATAGAGAAAGGCGGGATTTTAGCAAAAATTAGACCTAAGAAACATGCCTATATCACGGGATCCAAATAAGTTAAAAGTAAATGAATTGTTATTAAATTGCTGTTGTTTTACGCAACATGCTGAGTGTATTGTAATCGATAGTTGATGAAAGTTTGGTTTCGTAGATAGACCTTTTTCTGGGAGTAGTGCGGTAACGCCAGCAATGCTGCTGGAGGCTCCGCATTCTGTAAGCAATTATATTGTAATTATTTACCTTGTGAATTAAGGTCGCCGCAACGGAGTAACAACAGGTATCTCTTGCGTCGGTTATGCGGTCCACGACAGGTTATTACCTGAATGTCATTAACCATAATAAGGAGTTTAGGATGAAAGTCGCAGTCCTTGGTGCCGCCGGCGGTATTGGCCAGGCGCTTGCCCTACTACTAAAGACCCAACTGCCTTCAGGTTCAGAACTCTCCCTCTATGATATTGCCCCCGTCACGCCTGGCGTGGCTGTCGATCTCAGCCATATTCCTACTGATGTGAACATCAAAGGTTTCTCCGGTGAAGATGCGACGCCTGCGCTGGTAGGGGCGGATGTTGTCCTGATCTCTGCCGGGGTAGCTCGTAAGCCCGGTATGGATCGCTCCGATCTGTTCAACGTTAACGCCGGGATTGTCAAAAACCTGGTGCAACAAATCGCAAAAACCGCGCCTAAAGCCTGCATTGGTATCATTACCAACCCGGTGAACACCACCGTGGCGATCGCCGCCGAGGTGCTGAAAAAGGCGGGCGTGTACGACAAAAATAAACTGTTCGGCGTGACCACGCTGGATATCATCCGCTCCAATACCTTCGTCGCTGAACTGAAAGGTAAAAAATGCGGCGACGTCGAAGTTCCGGTTATCGGCGGCCACTCCGGCGTCACGATTCTTCCTTTATTGTCGCAAATCCCAGGGGTCAGTTTCTCCGAGCAGGAGGTGAATGACCTGACCAAACGTATCCAGAATGCGGGTACCGAAGTGGTGGAAGCAAAAGCCGGCGGCGGGTCAGCCACGCTGTCCATGGGCCAGGCTGCAGCACGCTTTGGGCTGTCTCTGGTTCGCGCCTTGCAGGGCGAGAAAGGGGTGGTTGAGTGTGCCTATGTTGAAGGCGATGGCGAATACGCTCGTTTCTTCTCACAGCCGCTGCTGCTCGGCAAAAACGGGATTGAAGAACGTCAGTCTATTGGCAAACTGAGCGCTTACGAGCAGCAGGCGCTGGAAGGGATGCTGGATACGCTGAGAAAAGATATTCAGCTTGGCGAAGATTTTATTAATAAATAGTGTGTGATGCCGGAACGTTCGTTCCGGCTTCTTTCGGGCCGCGTGCCCGCAAACAGGTTGCTCGATCAAACGTTAAATCTGCTAAACTCCCCGCGTCTTATTGGTTATCAACGAGAACGTCGTGAAAAAGATCCAAAGAAAGCAAACTCGCGATCACATTACCCAAATGCTGCGCTATGAGATTCTCTCCGGCAATATTCGTGCAGGAGAAGAGCTGGCGCAGGAGAGTATTGCTGAGCAGTTGGGGCTTTCTCGCATGCCGGTTCGCGAGGCACTGCAGTCGCTTGAGCAAGAAGGATTTTTGATCCGTTTGCCCAATCGGCATATGCAGGTTGCCCATCTTGAGCCCGACCATGTCAGCCATATTTTTCGCGTTATTGCGGTGATGGCTGCAGAGTTGTTTACGCTTATTCCGTCAACGGCATCAGACGTGCTGAGCGCTCGCGCCCAGGCGCTGGCGAGCGGGCAAGACAAAACGCTTGAGCTTGAGTTTCACCTTGCGCTGATTGCTTATGTTAACAATCGCTATCTTGAGAAAGCCTATCAGCAGTTCCTGGATGGCTATATCTCCTATGTGATTCTACATCTGAAGGAAGAGTGCCAGGAGTCAGCGTTGCTGCTGATGGAACTCAGCGCGGCGATAGGCCGGGGCCAACACGACGAGATTGTGCAGGCTACGCAGCGTTATTTCCTCTCTTTAGCGGAAATAATGCGTCAACATATGAAGGATTGGGAAAGTGCAGAAGCCTAAATTAGGGAAAATTAAGCTTCTTTCAGCGAAAGAACAGGTAGCGGCGGTGCTGCGTAAGGCTATTCTGTCGCGGGAATTAGTAGAGGGTCAGGAGATTACCCTGGAAGGGATCGCTGGAATGGTAGGCGTATCCAGCATGCCAGTACGCGAAGCGTTTCAGATTCTGGCCGCCGATGGGTTAATTAAGGTTCGCCCTAATAAAGGCGCGGTGGTTTTAGGGATCAACGAGCAGACGATTCGCGAGCATTATGAGATCCGTGCTCTGCTTGAAAGCGAGGCCGTTGCTAAAGCCTCTCGCCCCGGAACCGATATTTCGCGTATTGCACAGGTGCATTATGCGGCAGAAAAGGCGCTGGCCGCCAATAATTCCGCTGAATACTCAGACCTGAACCAGGCATTTCACATGGAAATCTGGAATGCGGCAGGCAATGAAAAGATGAAAGTACTGCTTTGTAACATGTGGAATGGACTCTCAATGGGCCACAAGGTTACCGAAGAAGAGTATGCCGAAATTTCCATCCAGGAACATAAAAGTATTCTGCAAGCCCTTGAAATTCATGATGAGACGTTGGCCCGGCAGCGTATGCGCGCACACATTATCCGTTCTATGGAGAATATGTTGACGCGCTACGTTGAAGAGCCCACATCCTGATCTTCCCGCCTGCGTATCACCGCAGGCGATAGCCTTCTGACCCTAATTTCATCGTTGACCGTCAGGATCGTATGACGATCTTGACGCAGATCTCAATCCTGAAGCTTTCCTGAAAAACGAATTGACTTAGTTTTTGTATGGGAATAATTTTGCCTCGTCAATATTGGATACAATATCATATATCATTGATAGGATAATTATAAACATGGAACCTATTACCATCACCCTATGCTTACTGGTGTTTGCCATTGCAATGTTCGTTTGGGAAAAAGTGCCGCTTGCGGTCACCTCGATGATCGTCTGCGTGGCGCTTGTTCTCACCGGTGTCCTCGATCTGAAGCAGGCGTTTTCCGGCTTCATCGATACCAACGTCATCCTCTTTGTGGCGATGTTTATTGTCGGCGGCGCGCTGTTTGAAACCGGCATGGCAAACAAAGTCGGCGGCGTGATTACCTATTTTGCAAAAACGGAGAAGCAGCTGATCTTCACCATCATGGTGGTGGTTGGCGTGATGTCCGGTTTTCTCTCCAACACCGGCACTGCGGCGGTGCTGATTCCGGTTGTCATTGGCGTGGCGGCTAAATCGGGATTTACCCGCTCCCGCCTGCTGATGCCGCTGGTTTTTGCCGCCGCGCTGGGCGGTAACCTGTCGCTGATTGGCGCGCCGGGCAACCTGATTGCGCAGTCGGCGCTGCAGAATATTGGCAGCGGTTTTGGCTTCTTTGAGTACGCTAAAGTCGGTCTGCCGATGCTGGTTTGCGGCATGATTTACTTCCTGACTATTGGCTATAAATTCCTGCCAAATCATCCCAACAACGGCGAAGTTGGCAGCATTGGCGAGCAGCGTGATTACAGTCACGTGCCGCGCTGGAAGCAGATCCTGTCACTGGTGGTGCTGATCGCCACGATCCTCGGCATGATTTTCGAAAAACAGACCGGGATTAGCCTTGCGGTTGCCGGTTGTATCGGTGCACTGGTGCTGGTTGTTAGCGGTGTACTGACGGAAAAACAGGCCTATAAGGCGATTGATTCACAAACTATTTTCATCTTCGGTGGCACGCTGGCGCTGGCAAAAGCGCTGGAAATGACCGGGGCTGGCAAGCTGGTAGCGGACTACGTGATTGGCCTGCTTGGGGACAGTTCCTCACCGTTTATGCTGCTGGTCGTGGTGTTTGCTCTGTCGGTTATCATGACCAACTTTATGTCCAATACCGCAACCGTTGCGCTGTTGGTGCCGGTGAGTCTCTCCATCGCCGCAGGCATGGGTGCCGACCCGCGCGCCGTGCTGATGGCAACGGTTATCGGCAGTTCCTGCGCCTATGCCACACCTATCGGGATGCCCGCCAATATGATGGTGCTCTCCGCTGGCGGCTATAAGTTCGTCGATTACGCCAAAGCCGGTATCCCTCTCATCATCGTTTCCACCATTGTCAGCCTGATTCTGCTGCCAATCCTTTTCCCTTTTCACCCGTAATTTACGGACGCTGTTCTGACTAAGGAGTATTTATGAGCAAACGTGAGCAGATATCCCATATGACCGATGTTATGGCCAAATTTGTGGGATATACCGGTAAAGTCTTACCTGATGACGTCACGGTCAAACTGGAAGAATTACAGAAAAAAGAGACCAGTCAGCTGGCGAACGTCATCTTCACCACCATGTTCGATAACCAACGTCTGGCTAAGGAGTTAGATCGTCCTTCCTGCCAGGATACCGGCGTTATCCAGTTCCTCGTGGAGTGCGGTGCGAACTTTCCGCTGATCGGCGAGCTGGAGGCCTTGCTGCGTGAAGCGGTAATCCAGGCGACGGTTGACTCTCCGCTGCGCCATAACAGCGTTGAGACCTTTGACGAATACAACACCGGCAAAAACGTCGGTAAAGGCACGCCAACGGTGTTCTGGGAAATTGTTCCTGATTCTGACCAGTGCAGTATTCACACTTACATGGCGGGCGGCGGCTGCTCGCTGCCGGGGAAAGCGATGGTGCTGATGCCGGGAGCAGGCTACGAAGGGGTGACCCGTTTCGTGCTGGACGTGATGACCAGCTATGGCCTGAACGCCTGTCCGCCGCTGCTGGTGGGCGTTGGGGTGGCCACCTCTGTTGAGACGGCAGCGCTGCTGTCGAAAAAAGCGCTGATGCGTCCGGTTGGGTCGCGCAACGACAATGAACGAGCGGCTTCGCTGGAGAAAATGCTGGAAGACGGCATCAATAAGATTGGCCTTGGTCCGCAGGGCATGTCCGGTAATACCTCAGTCATGGGCGTCAATATTGAAAATACCGCTCGCCATCCTTCTACCATCGGCGTGGCGGTTAACGTCGGCTGCTGGTCGCACCGTAAAGGTCATATCGTTTTCGATAAAGATCTGAATTACACCATCACCTCTCACACAGGAGTGACTTTCTGATGACTAAAAAAATTCTCACCACGCCGATTAAAGATGAAGATTTAGCGGATATTAAGGCGGGCGATATTATTTACCTCAACGGTCATATTGTTACCTGTCGTGACGTGGCGCATCGCCGCTTAATTGAAGGCGGTCGCGAACTGCCGGTGAATATTGACGGCGGCGCAATTTTGCATGCTGGTCCGATTGTTCGGCCAATAAAAGGTTCTGACGATAAATTCGAAATGGTCTCCGTTGGCCCAACTACCAGTATGCGCATGGAGAAGTTTGAAAAAGAGTTTATTGCTAAAACCGGCGTGAAGTTAATTGTTGGCAAAGGCGGTATGGGCAAAGGCACTGAAGAGGGTTGCTCGGAGCATAAGGCGCTGCACTGCGTGTTCCCTGCGGGCTGTGCGGTGGTGGCGGCGGTCTGCGTTGAAGAGATTGAGGATGCGCAGTGGCGCGATCTCGGTATGCCGGAAACGCTGTGGGTTTGCCGGGTTAAAGAGTTCGGTCCGTTAATTGTTTCGATTGATACGCATGGTAATAACCTGTTCGAGCAGAACAAAGTTATTTTCAACCAGCGTAAAGAGATCGTCGCGGATGAAATTTGTCAGCACGTGAGTTTTATTAAATAAGCTAATTGCACGGTAATGGTTGCTGCTTCACATTTGAATAAATGAGGTTTCCGATCGGGGGCGATCCGGAAAATTCACTCTTATTATTCATCGCGTGGGCAGCGCCATTATTGTGCCTTCTTTTTGAAGGCCATTTTATGACTGCTGCCGTACTGCTGGGTGAAGGCTTCACCCTGATGTTCCTCGGGATGGGATTCGTGCTGGCGTTTCTGTTCCTGCTTATTTTCGCTATTCGCATGATGTCCACCGCCATCGCCCGTTTCTTCCCCGAGCCCGCCGCTACTCCCGCGCCGCGCGCCGTGCCCGCCGCGGATGACTTCACCCGCTTAAAGCCGGTGATTGCCGCGGCCATTCACCATCACCGTCTTAACGCTTAAATTCCGGAGGAAACCATGACTCTCGCTATTACCGATGTCGTCCTGCGCGACGCCCATCAGTCCCTGTTTGCCACCCGTCTGCGCCTTGATGACATGCTGCCCATTGCCGCTCAGCTTGATGACGTCGGCTACGGCTCGCTCGAATGCTGGGGCGGTGCCACCTTTGACGCCTGCATCCGCTTCCTCGGCGAAGACCCGTGGCTGCGCCTGCGCGAGCTGAAAAAAGCCATGCCGAAGACCCCGCTGCAGATGCTGCTGCGCGGGCAGAACCTGCTCGGCTACCGTCACTATGCCGACGATGTGGTCGAGCGCTTTGTCGAGCGGGCGGTGAAAAACGGCATGGACGTGTTCCGCGTTTTCGATGCCATGAACGACCCGCGCAATATGAAAGCCGCCCTGCAGGCGGTGCGCAGCCACGGCGCCCATGCCCAGGGCACGCTCTCCTACACCACCAGCCCGGTGCACACCCTGCAGACCTGGCTGGACCTGACCGAACAGCTGCTGGAAACCGGCGTTGACTCTATCGCCATCAAAGATATGTCCGGCATCCTGACCCCGATGGCGGCCTATGAGCTGGTCAGCGAAATCAAAAAACGCTACGACGTACGGCTGCATCTGCACTGCCACGCCACCACCGGGATGGCGGAGATGGCGCTGCTGAAAGCCATTGAAGCCGGCGTTGACGGTGTGGATACCGCCATCTCTTCGATGAGCGCCACCTACGGTCACCCGGCTACCGAAGCGCTGGTCGCCACGCTGGCCGGGACTGCCCATGACACCGGGCTCGACATTAACAAACTGGAAAATATCGCCGCCTATTTCCGCGAGGTGCGCAGGAAGTACCACGCCTTTGAAGGCCAGTTGAAAGGCTATGACAGCCGCATTCTGGTGGCGCAGGTGCCGGGCGGGATGCTGACCAACCTGGAAAGCCAGCTGAAGCAGCAGAACGCGGCGGACAAGCTTGACCTGGTGCTGGCGGAAATCCCCCGCGTGCGCGCAGACCTCGGCTTTATTCCACTGGTGACCCCGACCTCGCAGATTGTCGGCACCCAGGCGGTGCTCAACGTGCTGACCGGCGAGCGCTACAAAACCATCGCCAGAGAGACGGCGGGCATTCTGAAAGGCGAATATGGCCGCTCCCCGGCCCCGGTGAACGCCGCGCTGCAGGCGAAGGTGCTTGACGGCGCACAGGCCATCACCTGCCGCCCGGCGGACCTGCTGAAGCCGGAGCTGGCGGCGCTGGAAGCGGACATCACCCGTCAGGCGCAGGAAAAGGGCATCACCCTTGCAGAGAACGCCATCGACGACGTGCTGACCGTGGCGCTGTTCCCGCAGCCGGGCATGAAGTTCCTCGAAAACCGCCACAACCCGGCGGCGTTTGAACCGCTGCCGCAGGCAGAGAGCACGAAGCCCGCCTCGGCAGAAAAACCGGCCTCCGCCGGTATCTACACCGTGGAAGTGGAAGGCAAAGCCTTTGTGGTGAAAGTCAGCGACGGCGGCGATATCAGCCAGGTGACAACCACGACCGCCGCGCCGGTTGCGGCCCCGGCTCCGGCGGGCGCAGGCACCCCGGTTGCCGCTCCGCTGGCAGGCAACATCTGGAAAGTGGTGGCGACCGAAGGCCAGCACGTGGCGGAAGGCGACGTGCTGCTGATTCTGGAAGCGATGAAGATGGAAACCGACATCCGCGCCGCGCAGGCCGGAACGGTGCGTGGCATCGCGGTGAAAGCCGGGGATGCGGTCGCGGTCGGCGACACCCTGATGACGCTGGCATAACGGAGAGGACGAATGGAAAGTCTGAACGCCCTGTTCCAGGGCATGGGGCTGATGCACCTTGGCGCCGGCCAGGCCATCATGCTGCTGGTCAGCCTGCTGCTGCTGTGGCTGGCGATTGCGAAGAAGTTTGAGCCGCTGCTGCTGCTGCCGATTGGCTTCGGCGGCCTGCTCTCCAACATCCCGGAAGCGGGTATGGCGCTGACCGCGCTGGAGAGCCTGCTGGCCCATCACGATGCCGGACAGCTGGCGGTGATTGCCGCGAAGCTCCACTGCGCGGCGGACGTACACGCCATTAAAGAGGCGTTAGCGCTGGCGCTGCCGTCGGTGCAGGGCCAGATGGAGAATCTGGCGGTGGACATGGGCTACACGCCGGGCGTGCTGGCGCTGTTCTACAAAGTGGCGATTGGATCCGGCGTGGCGCCGCTGGTTATCTTTATGGGCGTGGGCGCGATGACCGACTTCGGCCCGCTGCTGGCGAACCCGCGCACCCTGCTGCTTGGCGCGGCGGCGCAGTTCGGCATCTTCGCCACCGTGCTGGGCGCGCTGACGCTGAACTACTTCGGCGTCATCCCCTTCACCCTGCCGCAGGCGGCGGCGATTGGCATCATCGGCGGCGCGGACGGCCCGACGGCAATTTACCTCTCCAGCAAGCTGGCCCCGGAACTGCTGGGGGCGATTGCGGTGGCGGCCTACTCGTATATGGCGCTGGTGCCGCTGATTCAGCCGCCGATTATGAAGCTGCTGACCAGCGAGACGGAGCGGAAAATCCGTATGGTGCAGCTGCGTACGGTCAGCAAGCGGGAGAAAATCCTCTTCCCGGTGGTGCTGTTGCTGCTGGTGGCGCTGCTGCTGCCGGACGCGGCACCGCTGCTGGGGATGTTCTGCTTCGGCAACCTGATGCGTGAAAGCGGGGTGGTGGAGCGTCTGAGCGATACGGTGCAGAACGGGCTGATTAATATCGTGACGATATTCCTCGGGCTGTCGGTGGGCGCGAAGCTGGTGGCGGATAAGTTCCTGCAGCCGCAGACGCTGGGCATTCTGCTGCTGGGGGTGATTGCGTTTGGCATCGGGACGGCGGCTGGTGTGTTGATGGCGAAGCTGATGAACCTGTTCAGCACCAACAAAATCAACCCGCTTATCGGCTCGGCGGGGGTCTCGGCGGTGCCGATGGCGGCGCGCGTGTCGAACAAGGTGGGGCTGGAGTCGGACGCGCAGAACTTCCTGCTGATGCACGCCATGGGGCCGAACGTGGCCGGGGTGATTGGCTCGGCGATAGCCGCAGGCGTGATGCTGAAGTACGTGATGGCGATGTAATTCGTCATTCTCAGGAGCGGGGTTTCTCGCTCCTGCAAACAATGAGGGATCGATAATGAGTGAGATGATTGCCGTTCGTCAGGCTATGTCAGTACCGTCAAAAGAGACCGTCATGCGCTACGTCGCAGAAGCCCTCGGTCATATCACCACGCTGGAACCATCATTACATTTGCTGCCCTGGGCAGGTGACAACCACCCTGACAGCCCGGCGCTGTTCGCGCAATGCTATGACGCCGGGCTTCGCGCGGCAAACCAGCGCACCCCGCTGACCAGGGACGCTATTCCGCAGGCGCTGAGGCAGTCGGAAGCCGCGTGGGTGCAAGGTATTGGACTATTATGCCTGGCCGCGGGTTATATGTGTGCGCACAAGCAGCCGCTGACGCATAACCGCTTGTGCGACCTGGTTAAGACATTCGCAGTGGAATTTCCCCATTGGGATGATGAACCGCTAAGTGGATTTGCCACGGTGCGCGGCATCGCTTTGCCTGTTTTCCGGCGTCTGCAGCGCGATGGTCATACCCCGCACGTCATCCTGCTACAGACGTTGCTGCATCTGGTGGCCTGGCGCAGCGGTTCGCCGTACGCCAGACAGCAAGCTCAGCGGCTGCTTTGGCTGGGCGGTGTGCTGGGGGAGGAAGGCGAGTTGAATCTGATGGTGCTGGATAAGGAGTTGCGGGAATATCCGGTAGAAGAGGAACGTCTACCTGCACTGCTGATCTTCACGGATTTTCTGGCGCATTTCCCGGCGGGGCCGATTTTTGTTGATTAAGTGTCGTGGCGCTAGCGCCGAAACCGGGTGTTCCCCGGAGTCGGTGCTTTGCGCCTCGTCCGGGCTACAACCTATTAGTTCGACGCCGGATATTCCTGAATCGTCACCTGCATTGTCAGCTTTTTATCTTCACGCATTACCACTACTGGGATCACTGAACCTGGGCGGATCTCCGCGACCTGGTCCATGGTTTCCAGCGCGGAAACCGCCGGTTTACCGTTCACTGAGATAATCACGTCGTTGTTCTGAATGCCTGCCTGCGCGGCCGGGCCGTCCGGGGCGATTTCGTTAACCACAATCCCCTGAATCTGATCGATAGCGCCGCCCTGCGCGCGCAGCGGCGCAATTTCACGACCGCTAATGCCGATAAAGCCGCGGATCACGCGACCGTCACGGATGAGCTTATCCATAATTTTGGTCGCTAGCTGGAATGGGATCGCAAAGCTCAGCCCTTCTGGTGTCTCGCCGTCGTTGCTCTTATCGAAAGAGAGGGTGTTGATACCCATCAGTTCGCCCAGCGAGTTCACCAGCGCGCCGCCGGAGTTACCGTGGTTGATGGAGGCATCGGTTTGCAGGAAGTTCTGTCGGCCGCTTGGGTTCAGGCCGATACGACCGGTGGCGCTGATAATCCCCTGGGTGATGGTCTGACCGAGGTTATACGGGTTGCCGATAGCCAGCACCACGTCGCCGATGTGCGGTACGCGGGTGGGATTAATCGGAATCACCGGCAGGCCGCCGGTGGCGTTAATTTTGAGTACCGCGAGGTCGGTCAGGCTATCGGAGCCAACGAGCAGTGCTTCAAACACCCGGCCGTCCTGCAGGGCGACGATAATCTGGTCCGCATCGTTGATCACATGCTTGTTGGTAATGATGTACCCGCGCTGATCCATAATCACGCCGGAGCCGAGCGTTTTAATCTCCAGCTGGCTGTGGGTGCTGCTGTTCAGGCTGCGGTTATAGACGTTAACTACCGCAGGCGCGGCGCGGCGCACCGCCTGATTATAGCTGGCAGGGGTTTCGTCCGTGCTGCTAAAGCGCTGAGTGGCTAACGGATTCCACTGGCGCAAAGAGGGAACGGTCACAATCAATATGCCGCCAACCAGTAAACCTAGTGCGACGGAACGTAAGAGCTTTAGAAGCATGATACAAGCATCATCGTTGATGAGAAAACTGGGCGAAGCATACCACGAGTTTACCGGACATACATTGCATGCTATGTCCGGTTTCCGAGGATTAGCGCATAAGCAGGTAGATGCTCTCGTTACCGCGCATAACGTTGAGTGCAATCACCGCGGGTTTGGTTTCCAGCACCTTACGCAGCTCGGCAATCGATTCGGTCTGCTGGCGGTTCATGCCGATAATGACATCATCTTTATGCAAACCTACCTGAGCGGCCGGACTGCCTTTCTCGACGTTGGAAATCACTACCCCTTTGGTGCCGCTTTTCGCCTGACCATCGCTCAGGGTTGCCCCTTCCAGCGCTGGGATAATTAGCTGTGCGCTGGCGGTGGATGAGGTGCTCTTATCCAGCGTGACTTCAACTTCCAGTGGTTTGCCGTCGCGCAACAGGCCCAGCTTCACTTTCGAACCTGGTTCGGTCGTGGCAATGCGGGAACGCAGTTCGGCGAAGCTATTCAGCGGTTTACCGTTCAGGCTGGTGATCACGTCACCGGACTTAATCCCGGCTTTGGCTGAGCCTGAGTTTGGCAGCACTTCGCTGACGAAAGCGCCACGCTGCACGTCAAGATTAAACGCTTTCGCGATGTCGGCGGTCATTTCCATCCCGCGGATGCCGAGCAGGCCGCGTTTGATTTCACCAAACTGAATCAGCTGCTGCGCCAGGGTTTGCGCCATATTGCTCGGGATGGCAAAGCCGATGCCGATGCTGCCGCCGCCGGGAGCCAGAATGGCGGTGTTGATGCCAATCAGCTCGCCGTTGAGGTTGAGCAGCGCGCCGCCGGAGTTACCGCGGTTAATGGCGGCATCGGTTTGAATAAAGTTTTCCAGCCCTTCAAGATTCAGGCCGCTGCGGCCCAGCGCCGAGACAATCCCGGAGGTTACGGTCTGACCGAGACCAAACGGGTTACCGACCGCGACGGCGAAATCGCCCACGCGCAGCTTGTCGGAGTCGGCGATGGCGATTTGCGTCAGGTGGCTGGCTTTCTGGATTTGCAGCAGGGCGATGTCGCTTTGATCGTCGCTGCCGATAAGCTTGGCTTCAAATTCGCGGCCATCGTTAAGCTGGACGCTGATCTTCTGGGCGTCGCTCACCACATGGTTGTTGGTCAGCACATAGCCTTTGATGGCATCGATGATGACCCCGGAGCCCAGCCCTTCAAACTGCTGTGTGGGTTCATTTGCCGGGTTACTGCCGTCATCGCCAAAGAATTTCTTCAGCTCATCCGGAACCTGCTGATTCACCGGCGCGGTGCCCTCTACCTTCACGCTCACCACGGCGGGCAGCACTTTCTCCAGCATCGGCGCGAGGCTCGGCAGAGTACCCTGGCCTGGAACCTGCGTCGGCAGCGAGGCCAGTACCGGAGCCGGTACGGCGAGTGATAACCCGATGCTTAACGCCAGTGCACTTAACAGTAAAGTCGATTTCTTCATTGATGCTGGCCCTCATGACCCTGTATGCAAGGACAATACTTCCCGAAAAGACTGATGTTATTGAAGTAAATATAGTCGGCGTGAGCAGAAGAGGACGGGCGCAAATGATGCGCCCGTGAAATATTTATGGAATGCAGATTAATCGCGTTTTGCGCTTCCGCGCAGCAGGCCGGATGCGCCATCAGAATAGTCGCGCGGCATCTGAACCGGCGCCTGGTCGTTACCCGCTTCGGATTCGGCCAGACGGTTACGGAACGGGTTGGCATCTGGAGACATGCCCGGCAGCAGGTTGCTGGAGCTTTTCGCCATGTGCTGATAAATCTGGCGGTAGTCGTCTGCCATGTTATCAAGCAGTTCCGCGCTGCGGGCAAAATGGCTGACCAGCTCTTCGCGATACTCTTCCAGCTCGGCTTTGTTTTTCTCCAGCTCGTACTGCAGCGCCTGCTGCTGACGTAATTTGCTATTACCAAAACGCATGGCCACGGCACCGATGATGATACCGACAACTAACCCAATTAGCGCGTATTCCCAGGTCATGAACATCTCCCGTTGTTTTATAGTTCCATAGGGTATTGGCAGCTTCGGCAGCTCCATGCCAGCGCCCGATAGTGCCACTATAACCGCTAATCCCGTAGAAGTGGAATCCTGACGCATCATCGCGTAGTGTAGAACGGACTTTTTTTAGTCAATCGTGAAGTAAGACATACCGGTTTTCAAAGGAATAACAATTAGATCATGCAAAGCCAGTCCCCCACATCGCGCTATCTTCAGGCTCTTGAAGAGGGCAGTCATCAACCCGATGACGTTCAGCGTGAGGCGGTTAACCGCCTCGACACTATTTACCAGGAACTGCAAAACAAAACGCCCGCACCTGCACCTGCCTCCGGCGGTGGCCTGCGCGCGCGCTTTGGCAAGCTGCTGGGTAAGAAAGAAGCCGACACCCCGCCTGCGGTGCGCGGCCTTTATATGTGGGGCGGCGTAGGGCGCGGCAAGACCTGGCTGATGGATATGTTCTATCAGAGCCTGCCGGGCACGCGTAAACAGCGTCTGCACTTCCACCGCTTTATGCTGCGGGTGCACGAAGAACTGGGCGAATTGCAAGGGCACAGCGACCCGCTGGAAATCGTCGCCGAACGGTTTAAAGCGGAAACTGACGTGCTGTGCTTCGATGAGTTTTTTGTTTCCGATATCACCGATGCCATGCTGCTTGGCGGCCTGATGAAGGCGCTGTTTGCCCGCGGTATTACGCTGGTGGCAACCTCCAACATTCCGCCGGATGAGCTCTACCGCAACGGCCTGCAGCGTGCGCGCTTCCTGCCGGCAATTGAGGCGATTAAAGAACACTGCGATATCATGAACGTTGATGCGGGAATCGATTATCGTCTGCGAACGTTAACGCAGGCGCATCTGTGGCTATCACCGCTGAATGCCGATACGCGTCAGCAGATGAACAAGTTGTGGCTGGCGCTGGCGGGTACCGCGCAGCAGAACCAGACGACGCTGGAGATTAACCACCGTCAGTTGCCGACGCTGGGCGTTGAGAACCAGACGCTGGCGGTGTCGTTCACCACGCTGTGCGTCGATGCGCGCAGCCAGCACGACTATATCGCGCTCTCACGCCTGTTCCACACCGTGATGCTCTACGACGTGCCGGTGATGACGCCGCTGCTGGAGAGCGAGGCCCGCCGCTTTATCGCGCTGGTGGATGAGTTCTATGAACGCCACGTGAAACTGGTGGTCAGCGCCGAGGTGGAGCTTTACAACATCTATCAGGGCGAGCGCTTGAAGTTTGAGTTCCAGCGCTGCCTGTCGCGTTTACAGGAGATGCAGAGCGAAGAGTACCTGAAGCGCCCGCACATGCCATAAATGCTACCCTCTCCCCGTGGGAGAGGGGCTGGGGGTGAGGGCATCAGGCCGCATATCCCCAAACCCCGAAAAACCCGCGTCAAATCTCATAAAGGGGTCGATCTTTGACCCCGACTTCTCTATAATCTTGCGACCCCACGTTACAAGAGAGTTTTTTTCCCAAAACTTTCTCTGCGCCGGCATAGGCTATTCGAAGGGGTAGGTTTGCTGGACAATGTCGTGTGAACCTCAACTGACAAAACGTTTGGGTGTTCACCAACGTGTAACTAATTTATTTGGGTAAGCTTTTAATGAAAACTTTTACAGCTAAACCAGAAACCGTAAAACGCGACTGGTATGTTGTTGACGCGACCGGTAAAACTCTGGGCCGTCTGGCTTCCGAACTGGCTCTGCGCCTGCGCGGTAAGCACAAAGCGGAATACACTCCGCACGTAGATACTGGTGATTACATCATCGTTCTGAACGCTGATAAAGTTGCTGTAACCGGCAACAAGCGTACTGACAAAGTGTACTATCGTCACACTGGCTACGTCGGTGGTCTTAAAGAAGCGACCTTTGAAGAGATGATTGCTCGCCATCCTGAGCGTGTGATTGAAATCGCGGTTAAAGGCATGCTGCCAAAAGGCCCGCTGGGTCGTGCAATGTTCCGTAAACTGAAAGTTTACGCGGGTAACGAGCACAACCACGCGGCACAGCAACCGCAAGTTCTTGACATCTAATCGGGATTATAGGCAATGGCTGAAAATCAATACTACGGCACTGGTCGCCGCAAAAGTTCCGCAGCTCGCGTTTTCATCAAACCGGGCAACGGCAAAATCGTTATCAACCAACGTTCTCTGGAACAGTACTTCGGTCGTGAAACTGCCCGCATGGTAGTTCGTCAGCCGCTGGAACTGGTCGACATGGTTGAGAAACTGGATCTGTACATCACTGTTAAAGGTGGTGGTATCTCTGGTCAGGCTGGTGCGATCCGTCACGGTATCACCCGCGCTCTGATGGAGTACGATGAGTCCCTGCGTTCCGAACTGCGTAAAGCTGGCTTCGTTACTCGTGATGCTCGTCAGGTTGAACGTAAGAAAGTCGGCCTGCGTAAAGCACGTCGTCGTCCTCAGTTCTCCAAGCGTTAATTTGTTTCTGCTTCGGCAGACAACAATTGGCGAAAAAAACCCGCTCCGGCGGGTTTTTTTATGCCCGCAATTCGATGGCCGCTGGGCTCTTTTTCCGCTTTTCCGGAATCCCCTCACCACAAGCCGTTCAAAATCTGGTAGACTATCATCCAATTTTCTGCCCAAATGCGCGCGATTGTTCATTTTTTGTTTAATTCGTGAACGAGAATGTTGTTCAGCGTGCAGATAGGGCTAATCATCTGGCTAGCCGCCGTTGTGGCTGGTAGCAGTAAAAATTCTGAATATACCTGGAGGTTTTCATGGCTGTCGCTGCCAACAAACGTTCGGTAATGACGCTGTTTTCTGGTCCTACTGACATCTATAGCCATCAGGTCCGCATCGTGCTGGCTGAGAAAGGCGTCAGCTTCGAGATAGAGCACGTGGAAAAGGACAATCCACCGCAGGATCTGATTGACCTCAACCCGAATCAAAGCGTACCGACACTGGTGGATCGTGAACTGACTCTGTGGGAGTCACGCATCATTATGGAATACCTGGATGAGCGTTTCCCTCATCCGCCGCTGATGCCTGTTTACCCGGTCGCACGTGGTGAAAGCCGCCTGTACATGCACCGCATCGAGAAAGACTGGTACTCATTGATGAACACGGTGATGAACGGCTCCGCTGCTCAGGCAGACGCTGCGCGTAAACAGCTGCGTGAAGAGCTGCTGGCTATTGCGCCGGTCTTTACCCAGAAGCCGTTCTTCCTGAGCGATGAGTTCAGCATCGTCGATTGCTACCTGGCTCCACTGCTGTGGCGTCTGCCGGTAATGGGCATCGAGCTTGTTGGTGCGGGTGCGAAAGAGCTGAAAGGCTATATGACTCGTGTCTTCGAACGTGACTCTTTCCTCGCGTCCTTAACGGAAGCCGAGCGCGAAATGCGCCTTGGCCGGGGTTAATTGAATGGAAGTATCACAGCTTTCCCCACGCCGTCCGTACCTGCTGCGTGCGTTCTACGAGTGGCTGCTGGATAACCAGCTGACGCCACATCTGGTGGTCGATGTCATGATGCCAGGCGTGAACGTACCAATGGAATACGCGCGTGATGGGCAGATCGTGTTGAACATCGCGCCGCGCGCGGTGGGCAACCTTGAGCTGGCCAACGATGAAGTGCGCTTTAACGCGCGCTTTGGCGGCGTACCGCGTCAGGTTAACGTGCCGCTGGCCGCCGTGCTGGCTATCTATGCCCGTGAGAACGGCGCCGGAACCATGTTTGAACCTGAAACTGCATACGATGAAAATGCAGAAAGCTTCAATGATGATGAAGACGTGGATAACGGTGGAAGCGAAACGGTGATGTCAGTGATTGATGGCGATAAGCCCGATATCAGCGATGACAACGACCCGGATGATACGCCACCGCCGCCTCGCGGTGGGCGCCCAGCGCTCCGCGTAGTGAAGTAAGATGAAAACAGGCCCTTTGGGGCCTGTTTTGTTATGTAGGTTTTATTGGGTACTGTTAGCGCATATAGGCTCTCCCGGAAGGGGATATTCCAGCGAGCGTTATAGAGGTATGAATTGTTAAGATTCACCAGACAGCGTCTGCTGAATGTCATGGTGCCGGAAGTTTTGCGAGCTGCTTTCAAAGAATGCGTAGACAAGTATTTAGCAGGGAAATACAGGCTCCCCATCCATAAGCGTAACGCTTTGGCAGGGGAGCCGGAACGGTTTTACACTTCCAGGTAGTTCATAATCCCGTCAGCCGCTTTACGACCTTCAGCAATCGCGGTGACCACCAGATCCGAGCCGCGCACGATGTCACCACCGGCGAAGATTTTCGGGTTGCTGGTCTGGAAGGCGTTATCAATACCTTCAGGCGCAATGACGCGGCCCTGCGAGTCCAGCTCAACGCTGTGCTTCGCCAGCCATTCCATGCTGTGCGGACGGAAGCCAAACGCCATCACCACGGCATCGGCTGGCACCACGTGCTCGGAACCGGCGACGATCTCCGCGCGACGGCGGCCTTTCGCATCCGGCTGGCCCATCTCGGTACGCGCCATTTTCACGCCGCAGACCTTGCCGTTGGCATTCACTTCCACGCCCAGCGGCTGGACGTTGAACTGGAATTCCACGCCTTCTTCACGCGCGTTTTTCACTTCGCGTTTGGAGCCAGGCATGTTCTCTTCGTCACGACGGTAGGCACAGGTTACGTGCGTTGCGCCCTGACGAATGGAGGTGCGTACGCAGTCCATCGCGGTGTCACCACCACCGAGTACCACCACGCGCTTGCCTTCCATGCTGACGTACGGCTCTTCGGCGGTTTCGCCGAAGCCCATAATCTGCTTGGTGTTGGCAATCAGGAACGGCAGGGCATCGAATACGCCGGAAGCATCTTCGTTCTCCAGGCCGCCGCGCATGGACTGATAGGTGCCCACGCCGAGGAAGACGGCATCGTAATCCTTCAGCAGGTCATCCAGTTGGACGTCGCGGCCCACTTCAACGTTGAGTTTGAACTCAATCCCCATGCCGGTGAAGATCTCACGGCGGCGGGTCATCACCTCTTTTTCCAGCTTGAAGGCCGGGATACCGAAGGTCAGCAGACCACCGATTTCAGGGTGACGGTCAAAGACCACGGCTTTCACACCGTTACGGGTCAGCACATCAGCACACGCCAGGCCCGCCGGGCCAGCGCCGATGATAGCGACTTTCTTGTCGGTCTGCTTCACACCGGTCATATCCGGACGCCAGCCCATCTCGAACGCTTTATCGTTGATATAGCGTTCGATGTTGCCGATGGTGACCGCGCCAAACTCGTCGTTCAGCGTACAGGAACCTTCGCACAGACGGTCCTGTGGGCAAACGCGCCCGCAGACTTCTGGCAGGGTGTTGGTCTGGTGTGACAGCTCGGCGGCTTCAAAAATACGCCCCTCGTTGGCCAGCTTCAGCCAGTTAGGGATGTAGTTATGTACCGGACATTTCCACTCGCAGTAAGGGTTACCGCAGGACAGGCAGCGGTCTGCCTGTGCTTTGGCCTGGCCTTCGGAAAACGGCTCGTAGATCTCAATAAACTCGATCTTGCGGATCTTCAGCGGTTTCTTTGGCGGATCAACGCGCTGCAGGTCGATAAATTGATAAACGTTCTGACTCATGATGACCTCTTACTGCGCCTGCACACGCAGCTCAGCTGCGCTACGACTACGGTGACCCAACAGGGCTTTCACATCACTGGACTTCGGCTTAACCAGCGCGAACTTCGCGGAGTAAGTCTCCCAGTGCGCCAGGATCTCTTCGCCGCGGGAAGAACCGGTCAGCTGCACGTGCTCGGTAATCAGACCGCGCAGATGCTCTTCGTGAATCGCCAGCGTGTCGACATCCAGCACTTCCACCAGTTCCGGGTTCACGCGCTTGCGGAAATCACCGTCTTCATCCAGTACGTAGGCGAAGCCGCCCGTCATACCGGCACCGAAGTTAACGCCCGTTTTGCCCAGCACGCAGACGATACCGCCGGTCATATATTCACAACCGTTGTCACCGATACCTTCTACGACGGTAATCGCCCCGGAGTTACGCACACCGAAACGTTCACCGGCGCGGCCAGCAGCGTACAGACGACCACCGGTCGCGCCGTACAGACAGGTGTTGCCGATGATGCTCGCTTCATGGCTGCGGAAGGATGAACCGACCGGAGGACGAATCGCCAGCAGACCGCCCGCCATGCCTTTACCGACGTAGTCGTTAGCATCGCCGGTCAGGTACAGCTCAACGCCGCCTGCGTTCCACACGCCGAAGCTCTGGCCCGCGGTACCGCTGAAGTGCGCTTTAATCGGGTCTGCCGCCAGACCCTGGTCGCCGTGGGTCTGGGCAATATAGCCAGACAGCGATGCGCCAACGGAACGGTCGGTGTTGCGGATATCAAACCAGAAGGTTTTGCTCTGGCGCTCATCCACAAACGGTTTTGCCTGCTGCAGCAACTGCGCGTTCAGCACGCCGTTATCAAACGGCGGGTTGTTCTCGGTGCAGTACAGCGCTTTGCCAGGATGTGGCTCAGCGGTTTCCAGCAGACGAGACAGCTCCAGCTTCTGCTGCTTGGCGGTGAAGCCATCCAGCTCTTTAAGCAGGTCGGTGCGGCCAATCAGGTCAACGAGGCGGGTTACGCCCAGTTCAGCCATCAGCTCGCGCACTTCACGGGCGATAAATTCAAAGTAGTTGGTCACTTTGAACGGCAGGCCGTGATAGTGGTTCTTACGCAGTTTCTCATCCTGAGTTGCTACGCCGGTTGCGCAGTTGTTCAGGTGGCAAATACGCAGATATTTACAGCCCAGCGCGACCATTGGCCCGGTACCGAAGCCGAAGCTTTCAGCGCCGAGGATGGCCGCTTTAATGATATCGACGCCCGTTTTCAGGCCGCCGTCCACCTGCAGACGAATCTTGTGACGCAGGCCGTTAGCGACCAACGCCTGCTGCGTTTCGACCAGACCCAGTTCCCACGGGCAGCCTGCGTACTTCACGGAGGAGAGCGGGCTTGCACCGGTACCGCCGTCGTAGCCGGCGATGGTGATAAGGTCGGCATAGGCTTTTGCCACGCCGGTTGCGATAGTGCCCACGCCTGGTTCGGAAACCAGTTTCACGGAGATCATCGCTTTCGGGTTGACCTGTTTCAGGTCGAAAATCAGCTGCGCCAGATCCTCGATAGAGTAAATATCGTGGTGTGGCGGTGGCGAAATCAGCGTGACGCCCGGTACGGAGTAGCGCAGTTTGGCGATGTACGGGGTGACTTTATCACCCGGCAGCTGGCCGCCTTCACCTGGCTTCGCGCCCTGGGCAACTTTAATCTGAATCACGTCGGCGTTAACCAGGTACGCTGGCGTCACGCCAAAGCGACCGGAAGCCACCTGCTTGATGCGTGACACTTTGTTGGTGCCGTAACGCGCCGGGTCTTCGCCGCCTTCGCCGGAGTTTGAGTTGCCGCCGATGCTGTTCATTGCTTCGGCCAGCGCTTCGTGTGCTTCCGGGCTCAGTGCACCGATAGACATCGCAGCGGTATCGAAACGCTTGAACAGGTCGCTTGCTGGCTCAACGTCGGCCAGGTTGACGGTTTCGCCGTTCGGGCTAATCGCCAGCAGGTCGCGCAGCGTTGCTGCAGGGCGGTTGTTGACCAGCTCTGCATATTCTTTGTAATCGCTATATTCGCCGCTCTGTACCGCCTGTTGCAGGGTGCGTACCACGTCCGGGTTGTAGGCGTGGTATTCGCCACCGTGAACGTATTTCAGCAGGCCGCCCTGTTCCAGCGGTTTACGCGCCAGCCAGGCACGCTTCGACAGGTTCAGCAAATCTTGCTGGAAGTCGTCGAACGACGCGCCGCCGATGCGGCTCACCACGCCCTGGAAGCAGTTATCGACCACATCATCGTGCAGGCCAACTGCTTCAAACAGCTTGGAGCAACGGTAAGACGCGATGGTCGAGATGCCCATTTTGGACATGATCTTGTACAGGCCTTTGTTGATGCCGTTACGGTAGTTCAGCATCACCGTGCGGTAGTCTTTCTCGATAGCATGGGTATCGATGAGACGGCCCAGGGTTTCATACGCCAGGTACGGGTAGATAGCCGTGGCGCCAAAGCCGAGCAGCACCGCAAAGTGGTGCGGGTCACGGGCGCTCGCGGTTTCGACGATGATGTTGGCATCGCAGCGCAGGCTCTTATCAACCAGACGGGTCTGGATAGCGCCCACTGCCATCGGTGCCGGTACCGGCAGACGATTTTTAGCGATATTACGGTCAGAGAGCACCAGCAGTACGGTACCGTTACGGACCATCTGCTCGGCTTTATCGCACAGCGCTTTCACCGTCTCTTCGAGGTTGGTTTCCGTCACATCGAAGGTGATATCCAGCGTGTCGGCGCGGTAGTGCTCCTCTTTCATCGTGGTGAGCTGATTGAAATCGGAGTACAGCAGAATCGGTGATTTGAAGCTCAGGCGGTGCGCCTGGCCTTCCGCTTCGCAGAAGACGTTCATCTCGCGACCGATGCTGGTCGCCAGCGACATCACGTGTGCTTCACGCAGCGGGTCGATTGGCGGGTTGGTCACCTGCGCAAACTGCTGGCGGAAGTAGTCGTAAATGATACGCGGCTGGCTGGAGAGCACGGCGAACGGGGTATCGTCACCCATTGAGCCGACCGCTTCCTGGCCGTTTTCACCGAGTACGCGGATAACGGAATCCAGCTCTTCGGCGCTGTAGTTAAACTGTTTCTGGTAGCTGGCGAGGGTATCGTCGTCCAGCTCGCGGCTGCCAACGCGGTCGTCCGCCAGATCTTCGAACGGCACCAGGCGGCGAACGTTCTTCTCCATCCACTCTTTGTACGGGTGGCGGCTTTTCAGATCGTTGTCGGTTTCGGCCGAGTGCAGAATGCGGCCGCTGCGGGTGTCGATAACCATCAGCTCGCCCGGGCCTACGCGGCCTTTTTCAACCACTTCGTCAGGCTGGTAATCCCAGATACCGACTTCAGAGGCGCAGGTGATGAGCTTGTCTTTGGTGATGACGTAGCGCGCGGGACGCAGACCGTTACGGTCGAGGTTACAGGCGGCGTAGCGACCGTCAGACATGACGATACCTGCCGGGCCGTCCCACGGCTCCATGTGCATGGAGTTAAAGTCGAAGAACGAACGCAGATCCGGGTCCATATCCGGGTTGTTCTGCCAGGCCGGTGGCACCAGCAGACGCATGGCGCGGATGATGTCCATCCCGCCCGCCAGCAGCAGCTCAAGCATGTTATCCATGGAGCTGGAGTCGGAGCCAGTTTCGTTAACGAACGGTGCAGCGTCGTGCAGATCCGGGATCAGCGGGGTCTGGAACTTATAGGTACGCGCGCGCGCCCACTGTCGGTTACCGGTGATGGTGTTGATTTCGCCGTTGTGCGCCAGATAGCGGAACGGCTGAGCCAGCGGCCAGCGTGGCACGGTGTTAGTGGAGAAGCGCTGGTGGAACAGGCAGATGGCTGATTCCAGGCGCAGGTCCGCGAGGTCCAGGTAGAAGCGCGGCAAATCCGCCGGCATACACAGACCTTTATAGATGTTTACCAGATTCGACAGGCTACAAACGTAGAAGTCTTTATCTTCCTGGAGGCGTTTTTCGATACGGCGACGCGCGATAAACAGGCGGCGCTCCATATCGCGTGGACGCCAGCCCGCAGGGGCGTTAACAAAAATTTGTTCGATGCGAGGCAGAGAGGAGAGGGCGATCTCACCCAGCACGCCTTCATTGGTTGGCACATCCCGCCAGCCGACGATAGACAGGGTTTCACGCTGCAGTTCTTCTTCTACAACACGGCGAGATGCCGCAGCCCGTTCAGGATCCTTATTCAGGAACAGCATCCCAACGGCATAGTTTTTCGCTAAACGCCAGCCGCGCTCTTCGGCGACGATGCGAAAGAAACGGTCAGGTTTTTGCAGCAGCAGGCCACAACCGTCACCGGTTTTACCGTCGGCGAGAATGGCGCCACGGTGCTGCATTCGGGCCAGTGCGTGTATCGCGGTACGCACTACCTTGTGGCTAGGTTCGCCTTCTATGTGGGCGATCAGGCCGAAACCACAGTTATCCCTCTCAAGGGATTTATCGTACAACATATCAGTGAACCTCCCCAGGCTCTACGGGACGCCCCCTTAATCGATTGCGCGCAAGGCACAGCAAGAGCATGGCGACGGGGTATGGCATTCATCTGCCTAACCTCGCATTCGCCCTCTTTTATCCTTTTCGCGTAGGTCGCACAAGTTTGAGGACTTGCTTAAGAGGGAATCTCAATTACTGCATAAATATGATGAGCAGACTGCTCATCCAGAAAGCTTCCAGCGGATTCCCAACTTATCGGGAATCGATACATAGGTCAAATGGCAATCTTATTTATACAGAAATGTGCTATAGAGCAATTAACGTAATGATATATAAGAAAAAACTGTCATTTTTGGCTGGCGTTAAGCGTGCTGAATGGGATTAGCTAGTGTGATCTGTCTCACTATCTGAAAGCGCTGTTTTAATCGTCATGCACTGTTTATATCACGATAAGTAGCATTTAATGCTGGCATGGAGTGTGGGGGTATAGGATCACTCTGTTTTTCAACGACAGATAGATTATTGCAAATCAGGCGCTGAACATAAGTAAAAATAATCTATATGGCTGTGAATGAAATTGCAGTTATTTTGATTGGTTATGCAATGAGGTAAAAGGTCTACATGACGATTGATCCAGGTCATCGCCGATCGAGACTAAAAATGGCAGGCTTGGCCCTTTTCTTCAGGCCGGTCTATCAGATTATGCAGTTACAAAAATTAGTCAATATGTTTGGTGGGGATCTTACGCGTCGTTATGGCGAAAAGGTTCATAAACTGACGCTGCATGGTGGATTTAGCTGTCCCAACCGCGATGGCACCATCGGTCGCGGCGGCTGCACGTTCTGCAACGTAGCTTCGTTCGCCGATGAAGAGCAGCAGCATAAGTCGATTGCCGAGCAGCTGGCGCATCAGGCGAATCTGGTGAATCGCGCAAAACGCTATCTGGCCTACTTTCAGGCCTATACCAGCACCTTTGCCGAAGTGCAGGTGCTGCGCTCGATGTACCAGCAGGCTATTAGTCAGGCAAATATCGTCGGGCTGTGCGTCGGTACGCGCCCGGACTGCGTGCCGGAGGCGGTGCTTGACCTGTTGAGTGAATACCACGAGCAGGGTTATGAAGTGTGGCTGGAGCTTGGCCTGCAAACGGCACACGATAAAACGCTGCACCGTATTAACCGCGGTCATGATTTTGCCTGCTATCAGAACACCACCCGTCTGGCGCGCGAACGCGGCCTGAAGGTGTGCAGCCATCTGATTGTCGGCCTGCCGGGCGAAGGGCAGCGCGAATGTCTGGAGACGCTTGAGCAGGTCGTTGAGACGGGTGTTGATGGCATTAAGCTGCATCCGCTGCATATCGTCACCGGCAGCATCATGGCGAAAGCCTGGGAAGCCGGGCGTCTGAACGGGATTGAGCTGGATGACTATACGGTCACCGCGGGCGAGATGATTCGCCATACGCCGCCGGAGGTGATTTATCACCGCATTTCCGCCAGCGCACGTCGCCCGACGCTGCTGGCCCCGCTGTGGTGTGAGAACCGCTGGACCGGGATGGTGGAGCTGGATAAATACCTGAACGAGCACGGCGTGCAGGGGTCAGCCTTGGGCCGGCCGTGGGTGCAGCCATAGCGCTGCGGCAACCTACAACAGCCGTGTAGCCCGGCCAAGCGCAGTGCCGCCGGGAAGGCTCCCTAGCCCAATTAGCAGATAATCCCCGCATTTTTCGCACAACCTACCGCGCTACGCTCAGAATTGGGTATGATTGAACGACGTTGTCGTTAAGGAATCCCTTATGAAGCAAATCCGTATGCTGGCGCAGTATTACGTCGACCTGATGATGAAGCTGGGTCTGGTACGTTTCTCATTACTGTTGGCGCTGGCGCTGGTGGTACTGGCCATTGTGGTGCAGATGGCGGTGACCATGGTGCTGCACGGCCAGGTTGAAAGCATTGATGTTATTCGTTCTATCTTCTTCGGTTTGCTGATTACCCCCTGGGCGGTTTACTTCCTGTCGGTGGTGGTGGAACAGCTGGAAGAGTCACGACAGCGTCTCTCCCGGCTGGTGGAAAAGCTTGAAGAGATGCGCGAACGCGATCTCAAGCTGAACGTCCAGCTCAAAGACAATATTTCTCAGCTGAATCAGGAAATTAGCGACCGTGAAAAAGCTGAGGCCGAGCGTCTTGCTACGCTCGAGCAGCTGCGTATTGAGGTGCAGGAGCGTGAAGAGACGCAGATTCGCCTTGAACAGCAGTCCTCTTTCCTGCGCTCCTTCCTGGATGCCTCTCCCGATTTGGTCTTCTATCGCAATGAAGATAAAGAGTTTTCTGGCTGTAACCGGGCGATGGAACTGCTGACCGGCAAAAGCGAGAAGCAGCTGATTCACCTGCACCCGGAAGAGGTTTATGCCCCTGAGGCGGCGGCGAAAGTTATTGAAACCGATGAGAAAGTGTTCCGTCACAACGTTTCACTCACCTATGAACAGTGGCTCGACTATCCTGACGGTCGCAAAGCCTGCTTTGAGATTCGTAAAGTGCCGTACTACGACCGCGTCGGTAAACGTCATGGCCTGATGGGCTTTGGTCGCGATATTACCGAGCGTAAGCGCTATCAGGACGCGCTCGAGCGCGCCAGCCGCGACAAGACCACCTTTATCTCCACCATCAGCCACGAGCTGCGTACGCCGCTGAACGGCATCGTCGGCTTAAGCCGCATCCTGCTCGACACCAACCTGACCACCGAGCAGGAAAAATACCTGAAAACCATCCATGTCTCGGCGGTCACGCTGGGCAATATCTTCAACGATATTATCGACATGGACAAAATGGAGCGCCGGAAGGTCCAGCTGGATAACCAGCCGGTCGATTTCACCGGTTTCCTGGCTGACCTGGAAAACCTCTCCGGCCTGCAGGCGCAGCAAAAAGGGCTGCGCTTCGTGATGGAGCCAACGCTGCCGCTGCCGCATAAGGTGATTACCGACGGCACCCGACTGCGCCAGATTCTGTGGAACCTTATCAGCAACGCCGTGAAGTTTACCCAGCAGGGGAGCGTGACGGTGCGCGTGCGCTATGATGCTGGCGACATGCTCCGCTTTGAAGTTGAAGACTCTGGTATCGGCATCCCGCAGGAAGAGCAGGATAAAATCTTCGCCATGTATTATCAGGTGAAAGATAGCCAGGGGGGCAAACCTGCTACTGGCACCGGTATCGGTCTGGCGGTCTCTCGCCGCCTGGCGAAAAGCATGGGCGGTGATATTGAAGTCTCAAGCCTGGCAGGGCATGGCGCCACCTTCACCCTGACGGTACATGCGCCCGCGGTGGCGGAAGAGGTTGAAGACGCGTTTGAGGATGATGAAATGCCGCTGCCGGCGCTGCATGTCTTGCTGGTGGAAGACATTGAGCTGAATGTCATTGTTGCCCGCTCGGTGCTTGAGAAGTTGGGTAATAGCGTCGACGTGGCGATGACCGGTAAGGATGCGCTGGAAATGTTCACCCCCGGTGAATATGACCTGGTGCTGCTGGATATCCAACTGCCGGACATGACCGGGCTGGATATTTCCCGCGAGCTGACGCGTAAATACCACGCTGACGATTTACCACCGCTGGTCGCGCTGACGGCGAACGTGCTGAAAGATAAAAAAGAGTATCTGGAAGCCGGGATGGACGATGTGCTGAGTAAACCGCTCTCGGTACCGGCCCTGACGGCGATGATCAAGAAGTTCTGGGATACCGTTGAAGACGAAGAGGAGAGTGCCGTGACGCCTGTAGAAAGCAGTAAATCGCAGCAACTGCTGGATATTCCAATGCTGGAGCAGTACATCGATCTGGTTGGGCCGAAGCTGATTACCGACGGTCTGGCGGTCTTCGAGAAGATGATGCCGGGCTATCTGGCGGTGCTGGAGTCGAACCTGACCGCGCGCGACCAGAAAGGCATCGTCGAGGAAGGTCATAAGATCAAAGGTGCAGCTGGCTCCGTTGGTTTACGTCACCTGCAGCAACTGGGGCAGCAGATCCAGTCGCCGGATTTACCTGCCTGGTGGGATAACGTGGGTGAATGGGTTGAAGAGATGAAGTCCGAGTGGCAGCAGGACGTTGCGGTGCTGAAAGCGTGGGTAGCGAGCGCTGATAAAAAATGACCCCGGCTTGACCGGGGTGCGCGAATACTGCGCCAACACCAGGGAACTGGTGGCTGCGTCAGCTGATTAGCTCTATTTTTTTGTTTTTGACACAACCTGAAATACGATTGCACGCTCAATAAGATAGCAAAACTTAAAATGTTTGTTACGTGAATCAGTAAAATGTGTGAAGCATAACGACTTAATCAGAAATATTAATCGGCGTCAGAGAGTTAGCGTGAAGAAGATGGCTTTGAGGAAGGTAGCGGGGCTAAAACAATTGTTCTGGCGACTGTTGCTGCTGCTGGCGCTTTTCTGGGGCGGTGGTATTGCCGCATTCAGTTTTCTGCCGGTTCCATTCTCCGCAGTGATGATTGAGCGTCAAATTGGCGCCTGGATGACGGGCGACTTTGGCTACGTGGCGCACTCTGATTGGGTTAGCATGGACGCTATCTCGCCGTTTATGGGGCTGGCGGTGATCGCCGCTGAGGATCAGAAATTCCCGGATCATTGGGGTTTTGACGTCTCGGCGATTGAGAAAGCGCTAGCGCATAACGAGCGTAATGAAAACCGGATTCGCGGCGCCTCTACGTTGTCGCAGCAGACGGCGAAGAACCTGTTCCTGTGGGATGGGCGCAGTTGGGTACGTAAAGGGCTGGAGGCCGGTCTGACGCTGGGCATGGAGACGGTCTGGAGTAAGAAGCGTATTCTGACCGTCTATCTGAACATTGCCGAATTCGGCGACGGTATTTTTGGTGTGGAGGCCGCATCTCAGCGCTATTTCCATAAGCCCGCGAGCAAGCTGACGATGGCGGAAGCCGCGCTGCTGGCCGCGGTGCTGCCTAACCCGATTCGTTTTAAAGCCAATGCGCCGTCAGGGTATGTACGTAGTCGTCAGGCGTGGATTTTACGCCAGATGCGTCAGCTGGGTGGGGAAGGGTTTATGCGGGAGAATAAGCTGTATTAACCGGGGGGCCACGGCGTCGCTGCGCTCGGCCGGGCAACATTAAACCGGTATCCCGGGCGATGGACTAGTCTTCGTCGAATCCGGCGTTAAACAGCGCAATCACCGCGGCCAGCGCCTCTTCTTCCTGCGGCCCGGTGGCCTCGACCTCAATCTGACGGCCTTTGGCCGAGTCAAGCATCAGCAGCGCAATCACGCTATTCGCTTCCGCTTCGGTTCCTTCATCGTTACGCAGCAGAACCTCTGCGTCGAAATTTTGCATCAGCTCAAACAACTTCATCGCCGGGCGGGCGTGCATGCCCAGCTTGTTGGTTATCTCAACGGTCTGCTTTACGGTCATGATTTGCGTTTTTCCAGCGTCCGGTGACGAGACTGCACGTTCTTGCCGCGCGAGCGGAAGTAGTCAGCCAGCTGTTCGGCAACGTAGACCGAACGGTGTTTACCGCCGGTACAACCAATCGCCACGGTCAGATAGCTACGGTTATTGGTTTCCAGCATAGGTAACCATAGCTCAAGATAGCTGCGCGTTTGATAGATAAAGTTGTGAACTTCCGTGTGCCTGTCAAGGAACGCGGCCACCGGTTTGTCCAGGCCGGTCATCGGACGCAGCTTAGGATCCCAGTGCGGGTTCGGCAGGAAACGGACGTCGAAGACGTAGTCGGCATCAATCGGAATACCGTGCTTGAAGCCGAAAGATTCGAACACCATCGTTAACTCGCGCTCGCGTTTGCCCAGCAGGCGAGTACGCAGCATCTCCGCCAGTTCGTGAACCGACATCTCGGAGGTATCGACGATAAGGTCGGCGCGGGAGCGCAGCGGTTCCAGCAGGTTACTCTCTTCATCAATGGCGCTTTCCAGCGACAGATTCTTACTGGAGAGAGGGTGCAGGCGGCGAGTGTCGCTGTAGCGGCGAATCAGGGTGTTACGATCGGCATCAAGGAACAGCAGCTGCGGAGAGAAGTTATCCGGCAGGTTTTCCATGGCCCGCTCAAAGATTTCCGGTGATTCAGGCATGTTACGCACGTCGATGCTGACGGCGGCCGATATTTCGCGGTCAGCGAGCGTTTTTGCCAGTTCTGGCAGCAGCACGACCGGCAGGTTATCGACGCAATAAAAGCCCATGTCCTCCAGCGCGCGTAAGGCGACCGATTTTCCCGAGCCAGAGCGGCCGCTGACGATCATCAGTACCATGTACCGTTTCTCCTCAGTACGATGTGATGTCCACTATGCATCATCGTGAGTTTCCGTATCGGTGATGATTTGATACAGCTCTTCGTCGCTCTGCGCGGCGCGTAGACGACGGCAAATGGTTTTATCCGCCAGACGTTTTGCCACCAGGGACAGCGTGTGCAGGTGGGTTTTGGTCTGGTCTGCCGGCACCAGGAGCGCAAAGAGTAAATCGACGGGCTGATTGTCGATAGCATCAAAGGCGATCGGGGTTTCCAGCTGCACAAACACGCCAACGGCGCGCAGCGTATCTTCTTCCAGCTTACCGTGAGGAATAGCGATACCGTTACCAATACCGGTACTGCCCATCTTCTCGCGGGTCAAGATGGCTTCAAAGACCACCTGCGGAGGCAGGCCTAGCTGTTTTGCCGCCAGTTCGCTGATGATTTCCAGCGCGCGTTTCTTACTCTGACAGTGCACAGCACTGCGGGTACATTCCTGGTTAAGGACATTGCTCAGTTGAAGAGCCGAATCGTTATTTGTCATAATTTCACCTAAGCATCGCCCGGTATGCGGGCATATCGGGCGACTGCTCGGACAATCAATGTTGTTTTAGTTTGTCTTTATGCTTGTTTAACTGTCTCGCCAGTTTGTCTATCAAACCGTCGATGGCGGCGTACATATCCTTGCCTTCCGCGCTAGCATGAAGTTCGCCCCCGTTAACATGCAACGTTGCATCCGAGATGTGCGTCAATTTCTCCACCTTCAACACAATGTAGACCTGATTGATCCTCTCGAAATACTGTTCGAGCTTAACGAATTTCGTATTCACAAATTCGCGCATCGCATCGGTAATTTCGACGTTGTGTCCAGTGATGTTGAGTTGCATAGTGTCTTCCTTATCAGTTGTGTCAAACCAGTTGTTTACGCTGGTTAGACGGCGGAATGGATAAAGACTCTCGGTACTTTGCAACGGTACGCCGTGCCACCATGATACCCTGTTCAGAGAGCATGGTGGTCAGTTTACTGTCGCTCAGTGGTTTTGCGGGGTTCTCCGCGGCAATTAATTTCTTAACCAGCGCGCGAATCGCCGTGGAAGAGGCTTCGCCGCCGCCCTCGGTACTCACGTGACTGGAGAAGAAATACTTAAGCTCGAAAATGCCTCGTGGGCTATGCAAATACTTTTGCGTGGTCACACGCGAAATGGTGGACTCGTGCATCTCGACGGTCTGGGCGATATCCGCCAGCACCATCGGTTTCATATACTCTTCGCCGAGATCGAAAAAGGCCTGCTGCTGTTCAACGATGCAGCGACTGACTCGCAGCAGCGTGTCATTGCGGCTCTCAAGGCTCTTAATCAGCCATTTCGCGTCCTGCAGGTTGCTGCGGATAAACTGGCTGTCGGCGTCGTTACGGGCGTTGTTGCACATTCCCGCGTAGTGTTGGTTGATCTGCAAACGCGGAATGCTGTCGGCGTTCAGCTCAACGACCCAGCGATCGTTCACCTTGCGTACCAGTACATCTGGGATCACATACTCCGGTTCACCGGTCTGGATCGACTGACCCGGTCGCGGATCCAGCGACTGGATAAGATCCACCGCCTCTTTCAACACGTCCTCTTTCAGCCGCGTGACGCGCATCAGTGAACGGAAATCGTGGTTGGCGAGCAGATCGAGATGATCGCTGATAATCAGACGGGCTTCAGTGATTCGCGGCGTAGCGGGGGAGAACTGAGAAAGTTGGATCAGCAGGCAATCGCGGAGATCTTTGGCGGCGACGCCGACTGGATCGAAGCGTTGGATCCGCTTGAGCACGGCTTCCACTTCATCGAGGCCAACCTCTTCGTCGCCAATCCCTTCCAGAATGTCTTCCACCGTGACGGTGAGATAGCCGGTGTCGTCCACCGCGTCGACGATCGAAGTCGCAATAGCCCGGTCGGTCTCGGTAAACGGCGTCAGCTCAACCTGCCACATCAGATAATCCTGAAGCGACTGGGTGGTTTCACCCTGATAAACCGGTAATTCATCGTCCTGATAATCAGCGCCGGTCCCGGAAGGGGTTCCGGCGGTGTAGATTTCATCCCAGCTGGCGTCGAGCGGCAGCTCTTCGGGCATATCAGGTTTTTCCAGCGCATCAACGCTGTCCAGCGTTTCGTTATCGACGGTTTCCTGAGTCTCTACTTCTTCGTGAAGATCGGTTTGCTCAAGCAGGGGATTACTCTCCAGCGCCTGCTGGAGTTCCTGCTGAAGTTCCAGCGTAGACAGCTGCAGCAGACGGATTGCCTGTTGCAGCTGTGGCGTCATGGCAAGCTGTTGGCTGAGCCTTAATTGCAAACCTTGCTTCATGTTCAGAACGAATATCTCCCGCTAACGTCGTAAACCACTACCCTATCAGAGTCTGAAGTCTTCCCCAAGATACACGCGTTTAACATGTTCGTCTTGTAGGATCTCCTGAGGGGTACCGTGGGCAATCAGGTGCCCCTGGCTGACGATATAGGCGCGTTCACACACGGCCAGCGTTTCACGTACGTTGTGGTCGGTGATCAGCACGCCAAGACCGCTGTCGCGGAGGTGTTCAATGATGCGTTTAATATCGATAACGGAGATCGGGTCAACGCCGGCAAACGGTTCATCCAGCAGGATAAATTTCGGGTTTGCCGCCAGCGCGCGGGCGATTTCAACACGGCGACGTTCACCGCCGGAAAGCGCCTGACCAAGGCTGTCGCGCAGATGCTCGATGTGGAACTCTTCCATCAACTCTTTGGCGCGGTCTTCCCGCTGTTCGTTGCTCAGATCGTCACGGATCTGCAGCACCGCCATCAGGTTATCGTAGACGCTCAGACGACGGAAAATGGAGGCTTCCTGCGGCAGATAGCCGATACCGCGACGCGCGCGGGCGTGCAGCGGCAGCAGGCTAATGTCTTCATCATCGATGATGATATTGCCGGCATCACGAGGAACGATCCCGACCACCATGTAGAAGGTGGTAGTTTTGCCCGCGCCGTTTGGCCCAAGCAGGCCCACAATCTCACCGGAATTCACGGTCAGACTGACATCTTCCACCACGCGGCGGCCTTTGTAGGCCTTCGCCAGATTTTTTGCAGTTAATGTCGCCATAACGAATTAGTTACTCTTCTTCTGTGCCGGAGCCTGGTCTTTGGACTTGTCCTGCAGCTGCGATGGAACCAGCACGGTGGTTACGCGTTTACCTTTGTCGCTAAACGCCTGCATTTTCTGCTCTTTGACCAGATAAGTGATCTTGTCGCCTTTGATGTTGCTATCCAGCTGCTCAAGGTAAGCGTTGCCGGTCAGCACCACGAAGTCGTTCGCCAGCTCATAATGCATTTTCGAGGCGCGGCCTTTTACCGGCTTGCCGTTGTCCTGCATCTGGTAGAAGGTTGCTGGGTTACCGTAACCGTCGATGACTTCTTTGCCTTTCTGGTCCGCTGGGCGGGTCACGACGACCTTATCGGCGTTGATTTTGATACTGCCCTGGGTCACCACTACGTTACCGGTGAAGGTTACGATGTTGCCCTGCATATCCAGCGACTGCTGATCGGATTCGATATGAATTGGCTGATTGGTATCGCCGGTAAGCGCCATTGCCGGCAGGCTGGCGGCCAGCAAGGAACCGGCAAGTGCCAGCTTAAGGCTGAGTTTGTTTGTTCTGAATTTCATAAGAGGTTCTAACCTTTTCAATCAGCTCGGCGTTTTTGCTGCGTAAATTGCCGCGCATTTTCAGGCCGCTGGAATTAAATGTTGTTCCGTATAACGTCACCAGATCGTCAGAGGAAACGTCCTGAGTCGTCAGGTTCACCTGGGCATTATCCGTAGTAATCTTACGCAGTTGTGCGTCTTCTGTCAGCGCGTTGATTTCAACGTGCCCATAGAGATACAGCATGCGGTCATTAGTGAGCTTGGCTTTATCTGCTTTAATCGACCAGGTCGGCACCTTGTTGGTGTCATAGGTTGTCAAAAACGGGTGGGTAAACCATGACAACGCCTGGTCGGAAAAATACTCCACATGCTCGGCGATTAACCGGTAGCTGAGCGCGCCCTCGGGGCTGTACACCACGGTATCGGTATGTTCGCTTTGGTAGGTTGGATCGTTTGCGTTAACGACGGCCTGGCTCGTGTCGTCTTTATCGGCCAGGTTCAGGCCGATCAGGACAAGCGCAACCAGCGATAACACAATAATAACCCAACGTCTGGTTTTACTCATATCGATTGCCCTTTGGCTTCTTCCAGCTTCCCTTGCGCCATTAGCAGCAGGTCGCAGACTTCACGAACTGCACCGCGGCCGCCCGCAATACGCGTCACGTAATCGGCTTTCGGTAGCAGCAGAGGGTGTGCATCCGCGACGGCGACGCTAAGACCAATTTCTGCCATCACCGGCCAGTCGATCAGGTCATCGCCAACGTAGGCCACTTCATCCGGCTGGAGATGCAGTTTTGCTATCAGCTCGCGGTAGGCGATCAGTTTATCCGACTGCCCCTGGTAAAGATGGGTGATGCCGAGCGTGGCGCAGCGGTCTTCTAACAGTTTAGCCTTTCGTCCGGTAATAATCGCCACGTCGATATCTGAGGTGAGGGCGCAGCGCACGCCGTAGCCGTCGCGGACGTTAAAGGCTTTCAGCTCTTCACCGCTGTTGCCCATGTAGATAAGCCCGTCAGAAAGCACCCCGTCAACGTCGAGGATCAGCAGGCGGATTTTTTCCGCCTTCGCCATAAATTGTGGACTCACCGGGCCATAGCAGGTGGCGACCGATGCGACAGCATTACTCATTCTTTATATCCTTGATTACACTACGCCTGCGCGCAGTAGGTCGTGCATATGTATCACACCTAGCAGATGGTCGCCATCGGCAACCAGCACGCAGGTGATATGACGGGATTGCATCAGGTTCAGCGCATCGACCGCCAGCATGCCTGGGCGAATGCGAATACCACCCGGCGTCATCACGTCTGCAATGCCGAGACTGCGCACATCGGCGCCGGTATCGAAAATGCGTCGCAGGTCACCGTCGGTGAAAATCCCTTTGATCTGCATGTTGTCATCGCAGATGGCGGTCATGCCCAGATTTTTGCGGGTAATCTCCAGCAGAGCATCGCGCAGCGACGCGTCAACGCTAACGTGCGGAATCTCATCGCCTGTATGCATAATATCGTTAACGCGCAGCAGAAGCTTACGACCCAGTGCGCCGCCGGGGTGCGACAGGGCAAAATCTTCAGCGGTAAAGCCGCGTGCTTTCAGTAACGCCACCGCCAGCGCATCGCCCATCACCAGTGCTGCCGTGGTGCTGGAGGTGGGGGCCAGCCCAAGCGGGCAGGCTTCGCGCGGAACCTTGACGCACAAATGAATATCCGCTGCGCGGCCCATGCTGCTGTCTGGACGACTGGTCATGCAGATAAGCGGCACGCGAAGACGTTTTAATACTGGAATGAGCGCCAGAATTTCATTGGATTCGCCGGAGTTGGATAAGGCGATAACGACGTCCTGCGGCGTGACCATGCCTAAATCGCCGTGCGCCGCTTCACCGGGGTGAACGAAGAAGGCGGAGGTGCCGGTGCTGGCGAAGGTGGCCGCCATCTTGCGGCCAATGTGCCCGGACTTGCCCATCCCCATGACCACGACTTTGCCGGTGCAGTAGAAGATCTTCTCGCAGGCGGCGCTGAAATCCTGGTTAATGTATTGATCTAGCTGCTCCAGCCCTTCCCGTTCAATCGCCAGAACGTCCCTTCCGGCCTGCTGGAAGTCGAAATCTGACGGCAAATCTATTTGCGACATAGTGTTATCCCAGTTCATTCGATGAAAAGCGGCGTGCCCCAGTAGAGCAGCGCCAGCCATACCACAAACCCGCCGATTAACAACACGCCCGCGACGCGGCCTACCTGACGGCGGCGCCAGCACAGCAGGGCAAAGACCACGCTGACCAGCATCATCACGCCGTAGTCCCGGGTATACGCGAGAGGGTTAAACGTCCCTGGCGCGATAAGGGCGGGGAGCCCCAGCACGATAGCAATATTAAAGAAATTCGAGCCGATGATATTGCCGACCGCAATATCGTTTTCGCCTTTACGTACGCCCGCAATGGCGGTTGCCAGCTCCGGCAGGCTGGTACCCAGCGCGATAATCGTCAGGCCAATGGTCAGTTCGCTCATCGCGAAGTAATTGGCCAGCACGGTGGCGTTATCAATCACCATCTGGGTCGCCATCGGCATGATAATCAGCGCCACGCCGAGCCAGAGGCAGGCTACGGGCAGCGACCCATCGCGCGGCAGTTCGGCCAACTGCTCCTGGGTAAATTTGTCGTTACCCTCGCGTTCGGCAAGGCGGGCTATTTTAATGATAAACAACAGCCAGAGCCCGGCCAGAATAAATAAAAAGACGCCGCCAAACCATGACAGTTCGCCATCATACAACACATAGCCTGCTACCAGGCTCACTACCAACATTAGCGGTAATTCGCGGCGCAGAATATCAGAATGCACGGTAAATGGGTGGAACAGGGCGGTCAGCCCGAGGATCAGCAAAATGTTGACGATGTTGGATCCGACGGCGGTACCGATGGCCAGATCGACCTGCCCGTGCAGCGAGGCGGCGGCAGAGACGATGATTTCCGGCAGTGAGGTACCGATGCTGACAACGGTTATACCTATAATCAGAGGAGGAACACCTAAAGCACGGCACAGAATCGAGGCGGAGTACACGAGGCGGTCGGCGCTGTAGACCACCAGAAGTAAACCAATTATTAACAGAGCCGTAGCTAAAAGCATCTAAAATCCTTTATTCGGGTATAATCGTCGGTCCGCACGTCTGGACGTAACGAATTCCTAATTTTGACTTTATGCGCTGGAAAAGTAAAACAAATGCCAGATTTCGTTAACCAGAGCGGTTAGGATTCTGTAAGAATGCGGGGGCAAGCAGGAGTTTGCTCTACTTAAGGACCTGGAAAGGTAAGCCTATGAGCCAAAATATCGAGAATCTGGTCGAGGTGCGAGACGTCACGTTTTCACGCGGCAGTCGGGTCATTTTCGACAATATCTCGCTCTCGGTGCCGCGCGGAAAAATCACCGCGATTATGGGCCCGTCGGGGATTGGCAAGACCACGCTGCTGCGCCTGATTGGCGGGCAGATCCCCCCAGATAGCGGAGAGATCCTCTTTGATGGCGAGAACGTGCCGAAGATGTCGCGCTCCCGCCTCTATACCGTACGTAAGCGTATGAGCATGCTGTTTCAGTCCGGTGCGCTGTTTACCGACATGAACGTGTTCGACAATGTGGCGTATCCGATTCGCGAGCATACTCGTCTACCGGCGCCACTGCTGAAAAGCACGGTGATGATGAAGCTGGAGGCCGTTGGCCTACGCGGTGCTGCAAAGCTGATGCCATCGGAGTTGTCCGGCGGTATGGCCCGTCGTGCCGCGCTGGCGCGCGCTATTGCGCTGGAACCCGATCTCATCATGTTCGATGAGCCTTTCGTCGGCCAGGACCCTATCACCATGGGGGTGCTGGTAAAGCTGATTTCTGAACTCAACAGTGCGCTGGGTGTCACCTGTATTGTGGTTTCTCACGATGTACCGGAAGTGCTGAGCATCGCGGATTACGCTTATATCGTGGCGGACCAGAAAATTGTCGCGCACGGCAGCGCCTCTTCATTGCAGGAAAATAGCGATCCTCGAGTGCGTCAGTTCCTCGACGGTATTGCCGACGGCCCGGTGCCGTTCCGTTATCCTGCGGGCGATTATCGCCGCGATCTCATCGGCACAGGGAGCTAATCTACTCATGCTGTTAAATGCACTGGCAGCGCTTGGACATCGCGGGATTAAGACCGTCGCGACGTTCGGGCGCGCTGGGTTAATGTTATTCAATGCCGTTGTCGGCAAGCCGGAGTTCCGCAAACACGCGCCGCTGCTGGTTCGCCAGCTGTATAACGTCGGCGTGCTCTCTCTGGTCATCATCATCGTGTCGGGCGTGTTTATCGGCATGGTGCTGGGGCTGCAGGGTTACCTGGTGCTGACCACCTACAGCGCGGAGACCAGTCTTGGCATGCTGGTGGCGCTATCGCTGCTGCGTGAACTGGGGCCGGTGGTTGCCGCGCTGCTGTTTGCCGGGCGTGCGGGTTCTGCGCTGACCGCGGAAATTGGCTTGATGCGCGCTACCGAACAGCTCTCCAGCATGGAGATGATGGCGGTGGATCCGCTGCGTCGCGTTATCTCCCCTCGCTTGTGGGCGGGCGTAATCTCGCTGCCGCTGCTGACCATTATCTTCGTGGCGGTCGGCATCTGGGGCGGTTCGCTGGTCGGCGTAAGCTGGAAAGGTATTGATGCCGGGTTCTTCTGGTCGGCAATGCAAAATGCGGTGGACTGGCGTCTGGATCTGGTGAACTGCCTGATCAAGAGCGTTGTTTTCGCCATTACGGTGACATGGATTGCGTTATTTAACGGTTACGATGCGATCCCCACTTCTGCCGGAATTAGCCGGGCGACGACGCGCACCGTGGTGCACTCCTCGCTGGCAGTTCTTGGGCTGGACTTTGTGCTGACGGCACTGATGTTTGGGAATTGAGTGAATGCAAACGAAAAAGAGTGAAATCTGGGTCGGTATTTTTTTGTTGGTTGCCCTGCTGGCGGCGTTGTTTATCTGCCTGAAGGCGGCGGACGTATCGTCAATGAAATCAGAACCAACCTACCGCATTTACGCCACCTTCGATAACATCGGCGGCCTGAAAAACCGTTCACCGGTGCGAATTGGCGGCGTAGTGATTGGTCGCGTTGCGGATATTGAACTGGATCCGAAAACCTACTTACCGCGCGTCGCTATCGATATCGAAGATCGCTATAACCATATCCCTGATACCAGTTCGCTGGCCATTCGTACTTCTGGCCTGCTTGGGGAACAGTATCTGGCGCTGAACGTCGGCTTTGAAGACCTTGAACTGGGAACGTCTATCCTTAAAGATGGCGGTATCATCCAGGACACTAAATCAGCGATGGTACTGGAAGACCTGATTGGCCAATTCCTTTACAACAGCAAAGGCAGCGACAATCAGAATTCAGGCGATGCGCAGGGTTCTGCAGATGGACATACTGGTACGGCGACGCCTGCGACTGGCGCGACGAATTAATCTCAGGAGATACTCGACATGTTTAAACGTTTACTGATGGTTGCCATGCTGGTGATTGCGCCGTTGACGGCGGCCACTGCGGCAGACCAAACCAATCCTTATAAGCTGATGAATGAAGCGGCGCAGAAGACGTTCGATCGCCTGAAGAATGAACAACCGAAGATTCGTTCTAATCCGAACTACCTGCGCGATGTGGTCGATCAGGAACTGCTGCCGTACGTACAGGTGAAATACGCCGGTGCGCTGGTGCTGGGCCGTTACTACAAAGACGCGACCCCTGCGCAGCGTGACGCATACTTCACCGCGTTCCGTGAATACCTGAAGCAGGCATACGGTCAGGCGCTGGCGATGTACCACGGCCAGACCTACCAGATTGCGCCAGAGCAGCCGCTGGGCGATGCGACTATCGTGCCTATCCGCGTAACCATCATTGACCCGAACGGCCGCCCTCCGGTGCGCCTGGACTTCCAGTGGCGTAAAAATACCCAGACGGGTAACTGGCAGGCGTATGACATGATTGCGGAAGGGGTGAGCATGATCACCACCAAGCAGAACGAATGGAGCGACCTGCTGCGCACTAAGGGCATTGACGGCCTGACCGCACAGCTGAAATCCATTTCTGCACAGCCAATCACCCTGGATCAGAAAAAATAATGGCCGAACCGCTAAGCTGGAAGCGCGACGGTGAACGCCTGGCGCTGCACGGTGAACTGGATCAGGACTTTCTGGTGTCCCTGTGGGATGCCAGAAGCGAAGCGACGCAGGGCGTGTCGGTTCTCGACCTCAGCGGCCTGAGCCGTGTCGATACGGCTGGTCTGGCGCTGCTGGTGCATCTGGTTGAGCTTATCCGCGCGCAGGGGCGAACCCCGAGCCTGGAAGGGGTAAGCGAAAAACTGGTAACCCTGAAAAGCTTGTACAACCTGCCGGAAGGCATGATCCCCTAACAGTTTCAGCACGTTACTGTTGTGGTTTCTGACAAAGCCCCATCAATCTCAACGATGGGGCTTTTTGCTTGTTTAAGACCGCGCCACTTTCCTCTAAGATGTGGGGCTTGTTTTCACTCTCAAATGAAATGCGAACCTATGGAAAATAATGAAATTCAGACCGTGCTGATGAACGCACTCTCCCTTCAGGAAGTTCTCGTTTCTGGCGATGGCAGCCACTTCCAGGTTATTGCCGTGGGTGAGATGTTTGATGGCATGAGCCGGGTTAAGAAGCAGCAGACGATCTATGGCCCGCTGATGGAGTATCTTGCGGACAACCGCATTCATGCCCTGTCGATCAAGGCGTACACCCCACAAGAGTGGGCACGCGATCGCAAACTCAACGGTTTTTGAGCCAGGGGAAAAGTGTGCGCACTTTTCCGGTGGCGAACGTGAATACTTAACAGAGATTAGATTTGATGGATAAATTTCGTGTGCAGGGGCCAACCCGCCTTCAGGGCGAGGTCACCATTAGCGGTGCTAAAAACGCTGCCCTGCCGATTCTATTTGCCGCTTTGCTGGCAGAAGACCCGGTAGAAATCCAGAACGTACCGAAGCTGAAAGACGTTGATACGTCCATGAAGCTGCTGACTCAGCTGGGTGCAAAAGTTGAGCGTAACGGCTCGGTGTGGATTGACGCGGGCTCGGTAAACGTCTTCTGCGCGCCATACGACCTGGTGAAAACCATGCGTGCTTCTATCTGGGCGCTGGGGCCGCTGGTGGCGCGTTTTGGCCAGGGTCAGGTTTCTCTGCCGGGTGGTTGCACTATCGGTGCGCGTCCGGTCGACCTGCATATCTCAGGTCTCGAGCAACTGGGCGCAGAAATTAAGCTGGAAGAAGGCTACGTCAAAGCAAGTGTTAACGGCCGTCTGAAAGGCGCGCATATCGTGATGGACATGGTTAGCGTTGGCGCGACCGTTACCATCATGTCCGCCGCGACGCTGGCGGAAGGTACCACCATCATCGAAAACGCCGCACGCGAGCCGGAAATCGTCGATACGGCGAACTTCCTCAACGCCATGGGCGCTAAGGTAACGGGTCAGGGTACCGACCGCATCACCATCGAAGGCGTGAAGCGTCTGGGTGGCGGTGTCTACCGCGTTCTGCCCGATCGTATCGAAACCGGCACCTTCCTGGTGGCCGCGGCGATCTCTGGTGGGAAAATTGTTTGCCGCAACGCGCAGCCGGACACCCTGGACGCCGTTCTGGCCAAGCTGCGTGAAGCCGGTGCCGATGTTGAAGTCGGTGAAGATTGGATCAGCCTGGACATGCACGGCAAGCGCCCGAAAGCGGTGAACGTGCGTACCGCGCCACATCCGGCATTCCCGACTGACATGCAGGCCCAGTTCACCCTGCTGAACATGGTTGCGGAAGGCACTGGCGTGATCACTGAAACGGTCTTCGAAAACCGCTTCATGCACATTCCTGAACTTATCCGTATGGGCGCACGTGCGGAAATCGAAAGCAACACCGCGATTTGCCACGGCGTTGAGCAGCTCTCCGGGGCTCAGGTGATGGCAACTGACCTGCGCGCCTCTGCAAGCCTCGTGCTGGCGGGCTGTATCGCTCAGGGCACCACAATCGTTGACCGTATCTATCACATCGATCGCGGCTATGAGCGTATTGAAGATAAACTGCGCGCTTTAGGCGCCAATATCGAACGTATCAAAGGCGAGTAATCGCAACCGCTATTTAAGCGCCCACAGATTCTGGTGGGCGCTTCTCTCTTAATATCTCACTCATTTTCCTGCTTACTGCGCCGAATAGACTGCGTTCTGTCGATAAACACATGGGTGACCGGATCGTGGTAGCGCGATGGCCAAATAATCCATGGGTCCGTTTCCAGCACTTTGGCAATGATCATCTCTCCTTTCGGCCACGGACGTGAAAGCACGTTGGCTAAGGTGGATGAACTTAGCCCGTTCTTACGTGATTCTGCTGCCATTGATGTGCCTTTTTTACGTAACCCCGCGATAATGTCGGCGGGATGCCAGTCGCTAAACTTCTCCATACTTCCTCCCTGAAAACGGTCATTAACTCGCTACGTTGAGTGAGGAATACACTGTATCGCTCTTTTCGGTAAGTTCATAAAAAGTTCTAGTAAGTTTAATTAAATTAGGAAAACATCAAATTTCTGACAAAAAAAGCGCCTTTCGGCGCTTTCAGGAACTTTCGGTGTTGTCGCGGGAAAGCGAACCGGGGATTAGCGATCGCGCTGAACGGCGATATGGGCCAGCCCGATAAGCGCATCGCGCCACGGCGTATCCGGTAGGGAGGTCAGGGAAGCAATCGCTTTGTCAGCCTCTTCCTCGGCGCGCTGACGCGTCCACTCCAGTGAACCACAGGCGGCCATTGCCTCCAGTACTGGTTCAAGCAGATGGCGGCCGTTGCCTTGTTCGATGGCACCGCGAATCAACTGCGCCTGCTCTGGGGTGCCGTTACGCATAGCGTGCAGCAGCGGCAGCGTAGGTTTGCCCTCGTTGAGGTCGTCACCCACGTTTTTACCCAGCGTTTCACCGTCGGCGCTGTAGTCGAGCAGATCGTCAATCAACTGGAAAGCGGTACCGAGATAGCGGCCATAGTCCTGCAGCCCTTTCTCTTGCTCAGGCGTACAGTCGGCAAGCAGGCCTGAACACTGCGCTGCCGCTTCGAACAGGCGCGCGGTTTTGCTGTAGATAACGCGCATGTAGTTCTCTTCGGTGATGTCCGGGTCATTAACGTTCATCAACTGAAGGACTTCGCCTTCCGCAATGACGTTAACTGCTTCAGACATCACTTCCAGCACCTTTAGTGAACCGAGGCTGGTCATCATCTGGAAGGCGCGCGTATAGATAAAGTCGCCAACCAGCACGCTGGCTGCGTTGCCAAAGGCCGCGTTTGCCGTCGCTTTGCCGCGACGCATATCGGACTCATCGACAACGTCGTCGTGCAGCAGCGTAGCAGTATGAATAAATTCGATCAGCGCAGCGATAGTGACGTGGGCATTTCCCTGATAGCCAACGGCACGGGCGGCCAGTACGGCGATCATCGGACGAATCCGTTTCCCGCCGCCGCTGACGATGTAATAGCCAAGCTGATTGATCAATTGGACGTCCGAGTTGAGCTGCTCAAGAATCGTCGCATTGATACCCGCCATATCCTGCGCGGTTAACTCGTTGATTTGTTGTAGATTCATCGCAAAAGCCGGGCTTAATGTCCTGTTTACCACTTATCCATATGGGATAACGAAGGTTTTACGTTAGAGTTGTAGATACGATTGTACTGAAAAAACGGCCCAGATAAACGTTGCTGTGCAGGTTGTATTTTTTTTCTGCATGTATTGATGGTAGCACTTGTCAAAGGCTCGCGTTTTGCGTAATATTCGCGCCCTATTGTGAATATTTATAGCGCACTCTGAATCACATAAAGTTGTGCGCGGAAGCGGAGTTTATATGTACGCGGTTTTCCAAAGTGGTGGTAAACAACACCGAGTTAGCGAAGGTCAGACCGTTCGCCTGGAAAAGCTGGACATCGCAACTGGCGAATCTGTTGAATTCGCTGAAGTTCTGATGATCGCAAACGGTGAAGAAGTCAAAATCGGCGTTCCTTTCGTTGATGGCGGCGTTATCAAAGCTGAAGTTGTTGCTCATGGTCGTGGCGAGAAAGTTAAAATCGTTAAGTTTCGTCGTCGTAAACACTACCGTAAGCAGCAGGGCCATCGTCAGTGGTTCACTGATGTGAAAATTACTGGCATCAGCGCTTAAGTTAAGGGGAGCAGATTAAATGGCACATAAAAAGGCTGGTGGCTCGACTCGTAACGGTCGCGACTCAGAAGCTAAACGTCTTGGCGTAAAACGCTTTGGCGGCGAATCCGTTCTGGCTGGTAGCATCATCGTTCGTCAACGTGGTACTCAGTTCCACGCTGGCTCTAACGTAGGCTGCGGCAAAGACCACACTCTGTTTGCTAAAGCAGACGGTAAAGTGAAATTCGAAGTGAAAGGCCCGAAAAACCGTCGTTATATCAGCATCGTTGCTGAATAAGTTTTTCGCGTCCCGGTAACGGATGAAAGCCCCGCAACGTGTTGCGGGGCTTTTTACATTCGACGCCAGAAAAATGATGGGTTGTACCACCGTTTCAGGGCAGGGAATCCGGTATGAAGCAGCAGGCGGGCATTGGCATTCTATTGGCGCTCACCACAGCAGTATGCTGGGGCGCACTTCCGATTGCCATGAAGCAGGTTCTGGAGGTCATGGAGCCACCCACAATCGTCTTCTACCGCTTTCTGATGGCGAGCTGTGGCCTGGGCCTCATTTTGTCCTGGAAACGCAAGCTGCCCTCTTTGCGGCTGTTTCGCGACCCTCGCTGGCTTGTACTGCTGCTTATCGCTACCGGCGGGCTGTTCGGTAACTTCGTGCTGTTTAGCTCATCGCTGCAGTATGTGAGTCCGACGGCATCTCAGGTTATTGGCCAACTCTCGCCCGTCGGGATGATGGTCGCCAGCGTCTTTATTCTTAAAGAGAAGATGCGCGGTACGCAGATAGTCGGCGCAATCATGCTTATCTGCGGGCTGGTGATGTTCTTTAACACCAGCCTGATTGAAATTTTTACCCGCCTGACCGATTACACCTGGGGTGTCATTTTTGGGGTTAGCGCGGCGATGGTTTGGGTGAGCTACGGTGTCGCACAAAAGGTGTTATTGCGACGTCTGGCCTCACAGCAGATCCTCTTTTTATTGTACACTTTATGTACGATTGCACTGCTGCCATTAGCAAAGCCTGAAGTTATCGGGCAACTGAGCGACTGGCAGCTAGCCTGTCTGATCTTCTGTGGTCTGAACACACTGGTCGGTTATGGGGCGCTGGCGGAAGCGATGGCGCGCTGGCAGGCGGCACAGGTGAGCGCGTTAATCACGCTGACTCCTCTGTTTACCCTGTTATTTTCAGATTTATTATCAATGGCCTGGCCCGATTTCTTCGCCAGACCGATGTTGAACCTTATTGGTTACCTCGGTGCGTTTGTCGTGGTTGCGGGCGCGATGTATTCCGCCATTGGTCATCGTCTTTGGGGGCGGTGGCGTAAGCGTGAAGCGGTTGTTCCGTTACCCCGCGCAGGCGAATGATTTACGGAGAGTAAAATGAAGTTTGTTGATGAAGCAACGATCCTGGTCGTAGCAGGTGATGGCGGTAATGGTTGCGTAAGCTTCCGCCGTGAAAAATATATTCCACGTGGCGGCCCTGACGGCGGCGACGGTGGCGACGGCGGCGACGTCTGGATGGAAGCCGACGAGAACCTGAACACCCTGATCGACTACCGTTTCGAAAAATCCTTCCGCGCTGAACGTGGTCAAAACGGTGCAAGCCGTGACTGTACCGGTAAACGCGGTAAAGACGTTACCATCAAAGTGCCGGTGGGTACCCGCGTTATCGATCAGGGCACCGGTGAAACCATGGGCGATATGACCAAACACGGTCAGCGCCTGATGGTCGCTAAAGGTGGCTGGCACGGCCTGGGTAACACCCGTTTCAAATCATCCGTTAACCGTACACCGCGTCAAAAGACCATGGGTACACCGGGCGATAAGCGTGACCTGCAGCTCGAACTGATGCTGCTGGCTGACGTGGGTATGCTGGGTATGCCAAACGCCGGTAAATCGACCTTTATTCGTGCGGTTTCCGCAGCGAAGCCTAAAGTGGCTGACTATCCGTTTACTACGCTGGTGCCAAGCCTTGGCGTGGTGCGCGTAGACAACGAGAAGAGCTTTGTGATCGCCGATATTCCAGGTCTGATTGAAGGCGCATCCGAGGGCGCTGGCCTCGGTATCCGCTTCCTGAAGCACCTTGAGCGCTGCCGCGTACTGCTGCACATCATCGATATCGATCCGATCGACGGATCCGATCCGGCTGAAAACGCAAAAATCATCATTGGTGAGCTTGAGAAATACAGCGAGAAGCTGGCGAGTAAGCCACGCTGGCTGCTTTTCAACAAGATCGACACCATGGATAAAGCGGAAGCTGAAGCTAAAGCTAAAGCGATTGCCGAAGCGATGGGTTGGGAAGATAAGTACTACCTGATCTCCGCAGCAAGCCAGGTTGGCGTGAAAGACCTGTGTTGGGACGTGATGAACTTCATCATCGAGAACCCAATTGCTCAGGCCGAAGAAGCGAAACAGCCAGAGAAAGTCGAGTTCATGTGGGATGACTACCATCGTCAGCAGCTGGACGAAGTTGCCGCAGAAGCTGAAGACGAAGAGTGGGATGACGATTGGGATGAAGACGACGAAGAAGGCGTTGAGTTCATCTACAAACGTTAATTCAACGTCCTCTGTAGCCCGGCCGAACTAAGTGACGCCGGGATCCCCCGGCGCCGGTGTTATCACACCTTGTTCGGGCTACAAATATCAAATAAAAAGGGCCGCGTCTGCGGCCCTTTTTTTATCAGTTGTTCTGATAAATATCTTTGTACAGTCTGCTCTCAAAGCGTACGAGCGGAATGCGTCGATTACGCTGATCCGCCGGCGGTACCGCGTACCCCGACAGATACTGCACAAACGCCATGCGCTGCCCGCTAGCGGTAGTGATAAAGCCCGCCAGGTTGTATACGCCCTGCAGTGAACCGGTTTTTGCCGAAACCTTGCCATCTACGCCAGCCTGATGCAGACCTGCGCGGTACTGTAGCGAACCGTCGTGTCCGGCAAGCGGTAGCATTGAGATGAAGTCCAGCTCGTTATCATGCTGGGCGATGTACTGCAGCGCCTGCATCATGGTTGCTGGCGCCAGCAGGTTATGGCGCGACAGGCCTGAGCCGTCAGCGATAATCGTGTTGCCTAAATCCACGCCGGCCTGCTGACGCAGAATCTGGCGAACCGCGTCGGAACCCGCACGCCAGGTGCCCGGTACGCCGAAGCGTGAATGGCCGATCATGCGGAATACGGTATCAGCAATCATGTTGTCTGATTTCTTCAGCATGATTTTCAGCAAGTCGTGCAGCGGCGCTGACTGCTTGCTGGCAATGACCGTCCCCGGCTCGTTGACCAGCGTTTGGCGCAGCAGGGTTCCGGTATAGGTAATCCCGGCTTGCTTGAGCTCGTCTTTGATAATCGCCCCGGCGTAGCTGGCGCCATCCTGAATGGCGAACGCCAGCGGCAGCGGGTCGGTACGCTGTGGCAGGCAGCCGGTGAGCGTATAGCGGTTCAGGTCGCCAGGCACGACGTCCAACTCGCAGTACTGTGCTTCCGGCGAGCCTTTGGCCAGCGTACGAACCTGACTGAACATGGTCACCGGGTAGTAAGAGGCAATACGAATAAACGCCAAATCGTTAGCTTTCTGGGCGCTATAAAGTGAAATCGAGAAGCAGTTGCGGTCGATAATAGCGGCCGCTGGCGGTGCACTAAAGCACTGGGTCATATCGTTCCACGGCCAGCCTGGGGCTTTATCGTGGCTGGCGAAAATGGAGGTGTCGATCAGCACGTTACCGTCAATATTCTGTACGCCCGACTTTTTCAAGGTGGCGACCATATTGCGGATATCCTGGCGTTTTAACGTCGGATCGCCGCCAAATCGCGCAATTAAGTCGCCTTTCAGCGTGCCGTTGTCCACGCTGCCTTTGCTCTCAAGCGTGGTGATAAAGCGGAAATCCGGGCCAAGCTGGAGCAGGGCGGCCAGCGCGGTGAGCACCTTTTGGGTACTGGCCGGCAGCGCCATCTGCTGGCCGTGATAATCAATCAGCGGCGCGGGTGCGCCCACTTTCTGTACCAGAAGCGCGAGGTTGGCCCCGTCGGGAAGCTGATTGATATATTCATCAACATTCGCGGCCTGAACGCTAAACGCTATACTGGTAGTCAATCCGATGATAAATCTAGGAAATCGCATATTCTCGCGCTAACAACCTGGAAACAAGCCGTCATACTACGGCGCAACGCCCTGTAAAGTAAACGATGACCCGTAGTGAACTTCGGGGTAAAATACGTATCAAATTAAAAATTGCTGCTGACCTGGGACTTCGTACCCGGGTCGGTTTTCTTTTGCTTCTGGCCTGGTGTTGATAGCGACTCAGGCGGGCTTAGCAGCCGGAGCGGGGCGAACCGCTCCCTACAGGAATGTTTAAGAGGTATAACAATGCAAGCTATTCCGATGACCCTTCGTGGTGCAGAAAAACTGCGTGAAGAGCTGGACTTTCTGAAGTCAGTTCGCCGCCCAGAAATCATTGCGTCTATCGCTGAAGCGCGCGAGCACGGCGACCTGAAAGAGAACGCAGAGTACCACGCTGCTCGTGAGCAGCAGGGCTTCTGTGAAGGTCGTATCAAAGATATCGAAGCGAAGCTGTCCAACGCGCAGGTTATCGACATCACCAAGATCCCGAACAATGGCCGTGTGATCTTCGGTGCCACCGTGAAGGTGCTGAATCTGGATAACGACGAAGAGCAGACTTACCGCATCGTGGGTGATGACGAAGCCGACTTTAAACAGAACCTGATTTCCGTCAACTCACCGATTGCACGTGGGCTGATTGGTAAAGAGCAGGACGACGTGGTAACCATCCGTACCCCGGGTGGCGAAGTTGAATTCGAAATCATCAACGTGGATTATCTGTAAAATTTGTTCAACACTGAAATTATTGAGCAAGTGTAAAGATAAGAAAAAGGCCGCATAGCGGCCTTTTATCAAGCATAAGAGCGTGGCATGTTGCTAGCCCTCGTAGAGAAAATCCCTCATTTAACACAATGTTGTGTCAGAAATTAGGATATTCTTAACGTGGCAACGAGATTTTGCGTTCTTTACCAGGGCGATAAAGCACCAGTATCTTACCGATGACCTGTACATTACAGGCGCCGGTTTCGCGAACGATAGCGTCCACAATCAAAGTTTTGGTCTCTCTGTCTTCCGAGGCGACTTTCACCTTGATAAGTTCATGGTGCTCTAACGCTAGTTCAATCTCGGCCAGTACCCCTTCGGTCAAACCATTGTTGCCAAGCATAACTACAGGCTTGAGCGAATGTGCGAGACCTTTCAGGTGCTGTTTTTGTTTAGTACTCAGATTCATCGTATATTTTTGCTTACGTTGGGATTGAAAACGGGTCATTCTACCGCCATCTCCCATATATCGCCAAACGATGCGTAGAAATTTACGCCGAAAGGCTACGATGAACTGCCCCGATGGGAATGTTAAATGACAGGTAAAAAGCGTTCTGCCAGTTCAAGCCGCTGGCTTCAGGAACACTTTAGCGATAAATATGTTCAAGAGGCACAGAAAAAGGGGTTACGTTCCCGTGCCTGGTTTAAACTTGATGAAATACAGCAAAGTGACAAACTTTTTAAACCGGGGATGACGGTTGTCGACCTCGGTGCCGCACCGGGAGGCTGGTCACAGTATGTGGTCACGCAGATTGGTGGCAAAGGCCGCATTATCGCTTGCGATCTTCTACCTATGGATCCAATCGTTGGTGTGGACTTCCTTCAGGGCGATTTTCGTGATGAACTCGTGATGAAGGCATTACTGGAACGCGTTGGTGACAGTAAAGTACAAGTTGTCATGTCAGATATGGCACCAAACATGAGCGGAACGCCGGCGGTTGACATCCCCCGGGCCATGTATCTGGTGGAACTGGCGCTTGAAATGGCTCGTGATGTGTTAGCGCCGGGCGGAAATTTTGTTGTGAAAGTGTTCCAGGGCGAAGGCTTCGATGAGTATCTAAGGGAAATTCGCTCCCTGTTTACGAAGGTTAAAGTTCGTAAGCCGGACTCTTCTCGTGCGCGTTCACGTGAAGTGTACATTGTAGCGACCGGGCGAAAGTGATAGACGGTGGTTTTTCAAACGAAAGTTTGAAAGAAACTGGATATAGAGTATCCTGACGCTGTTTTTAACACAGTTGTAATATGAGGTTAATCCCTTGAGTGACATGGCGAAAAACCTAATACTCTGGCTGGTCATTGCCGTTGTGCTGATGTCAGTATTCCAGAGCTTTGGGCCCAGCGAATCGAACGGCCATAAGGTGGATTATTCTACCTTCCTGCAAGAGGTCAATAACGACCAGGTTCGCGAAGCGCGTATCAACGGACGTGAGATCAACGTTACCAAGAAAGATAGTAACCGTTACACGACTTACATCCCGGTTAACGATCCGAAGCTGCTTGACAACCTGCTGACGAAAAATGTCAAAGTGGTTGGTGAGCCGCCTGAAGAACCAAGCCTGCTGGCTTCTATCTTCATTTCCTGGTTCCCGATGCTGCTGCTGATCGGCGTCTGGATCTTCTTCATGCGCCAAATGCAGGGCGGCGGTGGCAAAGGTGCCATGTCGTTCGGTAAGAGCAAGGCGCGCATGCTGACAGAAGACCAGATTAAAACCACCTTTGCTGACGTTGCAGGTTGCGACGAAGCGAAAGAAGAGGTGGGTGAGCTGGTTGAGTACCTGCGTGAACCGAGCCGTTTCCAGAAGCTGGGCGGTAAAATCCCGAAAGGTGTGCTGATGGTCGGCCCTCCGGGTACCGGTAAAACGTTGCTGGCAAAAGCGATTGCTGGCGAAGCGAAAGTACCGTTCTTCACCATTTCCGGTTCTGACTTCGTAGAAATGTTCGTGGGTGTCGGTGCATCTCGTGTGCGTGACATGTTCGAGCAGGCTAAGAAAGCGGCACCGTGCATCATCTTCATCGATGAAATCGATGCCGTAGGCCGCCAGCGTGGCGCAGGTCTGGGCGGTGGTCACGATGAACGTGAGCAGACGCTGAACCAGATGCTGGTTGAGATGGATGGCTTCGAAGGTAACGAAGGTATCATCGTTATCGCAGCGACTAACCGTCCAGACGTACTTGACCCAGCCCTGCTGCGTCCAGGTCGTTTCGACCGTCAGGTTGTGGTCGGTCTGCCGGACGTTCGCGGTCGCGAACAGATTCTGAAAGTGCATATGCGTCGCGTGCCGCTGGCACCTGATATTGATGCCGCAATCATTGCTCGTGGTACCCCTGGCTTCTCCGGTGCAGATCTGGCGAACCTGGTGAACGAAGCAGCACTGTTTGCAGCGCGCGGCAACAAGCGTGTGGTATCGATGGTTGAGTTCGAAAAAGCGAAAGACAAAATCATGATGGGTGCGGAACGTCGCTCCATGGTGATGACGGAAGCGCAGAAAGAATCTACCGCTTACCACGAAGCAGGCCACGCGATTATTGGTCGCCTGGTACCGGAACACGATCCGGTGCATAAAGTGACAATTATCCCACGCGGTCGTGCGCTGGGTGTGACCTTCTTCCTGCCTGAAGGCGACGCTATCAGCGCGAGCCGTCAGAAACTGGAAAGTCAGATCTCCACCCTGTACGGCGGCCGTCTGGCAGAAGAAATTATTTACGGCGTAGAACATGTTTCTACCGGTGCGTCGAACGACATTAAAGTCGCGACTAACCTGGCACGTAACATGGTGACCCAGTGGGGCTTCTCCGACAAACTCGGTCCGCTGCTGTACGCGGAAGAAGAAGGTGAAGTATTCCTGGGGCGCTCCGTCGCGAAAGCGAAACACATGTCCGATGAAACCGCGCGTATCATCGACCAGGAAGTTAAAGCGCTTATCGAACGTAACTACGCTCGTGCTCGCCAGCTCCTGAACGACAACATGGATATTCTGCATGCAATGAAAGATGCGCTCATGAAATATGAGACCATCGATGCACCGCAGATTGACGACCTGATGGCTCGCCGCGATGTGCGTCCGCCAGCAGGCTGGGAAGAACCAGGTTCATCCAACAACTCTGGCAACACGGGTAAACCAAGTGCGCCACGTCCGGTTGATGAACCGCGTGCTCCGGACTCTGGCACCATGTCAGAGCAGCTGGGCGACAAATAAGTTATCCCATCGTTGATGACTGTGCTTCACCTGAAACCCTGGGGCTTGCTCCAGGGTTTTTTTATGCCACCAATAAGAACTCAGAAGGATTCGCTATGAAACTCACTGCCCAGGGCTCCATCCTGGATCTTTCCCATCCACACGTGATGGGGATCCTCAACGTTACGCCGGACTCGTTCTCCGACGGCGGCACGCACAATACGCTGGTTGAGGCGGTGAAACATGCGAACCTGATGATTAACGCCGGTGCAACGATTATCGATGTCGGCGGTGAGTCGACGCGCCCTGGCGCGCTGGACGTCAGCGTTGAGGAAGAGCTGGCGCGCGTGATCCCGGTGGTGGAGGCGATTGCCCAGCGCTTCGAAGTGTGGATTTCGGTAGATACCTCAAAACCTGAGGTCATTCGTGAGTCCGCTCGCGTCGGAGCCCATATCATCAACGATATCCGCTCACTGAGCGAACCGGGTGCCCTGGAAGCGGCGGCGGAAACCGGGCTGCCGGTGTCGCTGATGCACATGCAGGGCAATCCAAAAACCATGCAGGAAGCACCGAAATACGACGATGTCTTTGCTGAAGTGAATCAGTACTTTGTGGAGCAGATCGCACGTTGTGAAAAGGCGGGTATCGGAAAAGATAAATTGTTGCTCGACCCGGGGTTCGGTTTCGGTAAAAATCTCTCCCACAATTACGCATTACTCGCTCGCCTGTCAGAATTCCATCATTTCGGTCTGCCGCTGTTCGTCGGCATGTCGCGGAAATCGATGATTGGCCAACTGCTGAACGTGGGGCCATCAGAACGCCTTAGCGGTAGCCTGGCGTGTGCGGTGATTGCAGCTATGCAGGGCGCGCATATCGTTCGCGTCCACGATGTCAAAGAAACTGTTGAGGCGATGCGTGTGGTCGAAGCCACGCTGTCTGCGAAGGGAAAAAAACGTTATGAGTAATCGCAAGTATTTTGGTACCGATGGGATCCGTGGCCGCGTAGGCGATGCGCCAATCACGCCTGATTTTGTCCTGAAACTCGGTTGGGCAGCGGGTAAAGTGCTGGCAAGCCACGGTTCGCGTAAAATCATTATCGGTAAAGATACCCGCATCTCTGGCTATATGCTGGAGTCTGCGCTGGAAGCAGGTCTGGCGGCGGCGGGCTTATCTGCCTCCTTCACCGGCCCAATGCCGACGCCTGCGGTTGCTTATCTGACCCGCACCTTCCGCGCGGAAGCCGGCATCGTTATCTCTGCATCGCATAACCCGTTCTATGACAACGGCATCAAGTTCTTCTCCATCGACGGCACCAAACTGCCGGACGAAGTGGAAGAAGCGATTGAAGCCGAAATGGAAAAAGAGATCACCTGTGTGGACTCAGCCGAGCTGGGTAAAGCCAGCCGCATCGTCGATGCTGCGGGCCGCTACATCGAGTTCTGTAAAGGGACCTTCCCGAACGAACTGAGCCTCAACCACCTGAAAATCGTTGTTGATTGCGCGAACGGCGCCACCTACCACATTGCGCCGAATGTACTGCGCGAGCTGGGGGCGAACGTGATTGCTATTGGCTGTGAGCCAAACGGTGTGAACATCAACGAAGAAGTGGGCGCCACCGACGTGCGTGCGCTGCAGGCGCGCGTGCTGGCGGAAAAAGCCGATCTGGGGATCGCGCTGGACGGCGACGGCGACCGCGTCATCATGGTTGACCACGAAGGTAACAAAGTCGATGGCGATCAGATCATGTATATCATCGCACGCGAAGCGCTGCGTCAGGGCCAGCTGCGCGGTGGCGCGGTAGGTACGCTGATGAGTAACATGGGTCTGGAAGTGGCGCTGAAGCAGTTGGGTATTCCATTCACCCGCGCGAAAGTGGGTGACCGCTACGTGCTGGAAAAAATGCAGGAGAAAGGTTGGCGCATCGGGGCGGAAAACTCCGGTCACGTTATCCTGCTGGATAAAACCACTACCGGTGACGGCATCGTGGCTGGCCTGCAGGTCGTCGCGGCGATGGTTCGCAACCACATGAGCCTGCACGATCTGTGCAGTGGCATGAAGATGTTCCCGCAGGTGCTGGTCAACGTCCGCTACACCGACGGTAAATCTAACCCGCTGGAAAATGAGGTCGTGAAAGCGACGGCAGCAGAAGTGGAAGCGGCGCTGGGTAACCGTGGTCGCGTGCTGCTGCGCAAATCCGGCACCGAACCGCTGATTCGCGTCATGGTAGAAGGTGAAGAAGAAGCGCAGGTCACTGCGTTCGCTCACCGCATTGCCGATGCGGTAAAAGCGGTATAACCGTGATGTAAGTGATTAAAAAGGTGGCGCTTGCCGCCTTTTTATTGCTGATTATGCGTTGTTTTGCTGTTTTTTTCCGCAGTTGATACAATGTGTCGAAATTGCCCTTGCGAAGGTCATTCGCTTTGGTTAGTATTCACACCCGCTTCAGTGGGAAACATAAACATCCCGCTTTATTGGTAGAAGCACTTGGTACGCGGTGTCCCCGCAAGGAACAGGTTGATTATGTACGAAGCTCTTTTAGTTGTTTTCCTTATTGTAGCGATTGGCCTTGTGGTCCTCGTTATGCTGCAGCAAGGTAAAGGCGCTGATATGGGAGCCTCCTTTGGAGCAGGCGCTTCCGGCACGTTGTTTGGTTCAAGCGGTTCTGGTAACTTCATGACCCGTATGACCGCTGTGTTTGCGACGCTGTTCTTCATTATCAGTCTGGTACTGGGCAACATCAACAGTAACAAGACCAATAAAGGAAGCGAGTGGGAAAATCTGACTGCGCCTAAGACTGAGCAAACCACTCAGCCAGCGGCACCGGCACAGCCGACCAGCGATATCCCGCATTAATAGTAGTATCCGTGCTGAGGTGGTGGAATTGGTAGACACGCTACCTTGAGGTGGTAGTGCCCTAACGGGCTTGTGGGTTCGAGTCCCATCCTCAGTACCAATATTCCGAAAGAAAGACGCTGAAAAGCGTCTTTTTTTTCGTCTGTAGAAAACCACCGTGATTTTATAGGCCGGATAAGGCAACTCCGTTATCCGGCACGCTTCGGCTTAGTCAGCCTTTGGGAAGTCAACCACGGTGTCGTTCACTCGGTTCACCATATTGGTAAACAGAATAGCGCTGATGGCGCTGATGGCTTCGATCACCTGACGGTCGCTGAACCCGCCGTCGCGCAGAGCGGCAACATCGGCTTCCGGCAGCGTACCCGCGGTGGTCACCAGCGTTTGTGAGAATTTAGCCAGCGCGTCGAGATGGGCATCTTCGGCATACTCTGCACGGCGCAGTTCGCGAATCTGTTCACTGCTGAAGCCGGCTTTTTTCGCCATCATGCTGTGGGCTGCCAGGCAGTAATCGCAGCCGGTAGCTTCGCTCACCGCCAGGTTGATGGTTTCCAGTTCCTTCGCGTTCAGGCTCCCCTTATGCAGCATGGCGTTGTGCGCCAATGCCTGTTGCAGCGACTCCGGTGAATGTCCACCGATTGTCAGGTAGGCATTTGGCACTTTCCCCATCGCTTTTTTAATCCCGCCAAAGATCTCTGCGGCTTTACCTGTTGCATCTTGTTCACGAATTTCAGCTAAACGGCTCATGACATACTCCTGTTACTAGAGGGTTTGTAGTGGCAATGACGTCATCTTAGAGGCGTTGGTCGTGCTAGACTGGCACTCTTCGTCTCATCTTTTTGTCTTATCGTCTCAGGAGTGTTATGGATAGCCTTAGCCATCTTTTGACGCTGTTGGCCCCACGCTGCGAAGTGAATCTTCACTGTCGCTTCGGTGGGCGCTGGCAGGCGGGGCATGATCAGATGCGTGCTGGCATCGTGCCCTGGCATTTTGTGCTGCGGGGGGAAGGGCGTCTTACCGTGGGGAATCAAACCCGGCATATGCGCGCGGGAGATGTCATTCTGTTGCCCCACGGCTCGCCGCATCTAATGGAGAGCCTGGTGGAGTGGGGGCAGGTTCTGCCGGTGGCTCACCGCTTTAACGGCACGCTAACCGAAATGCGTACCGGTAGCGAGAGCGATGCGCTGGAGATGCTGTGCGGCGAGTTCTATTTTGGCCCACACGTTAGCTGGCTGTTTGCCGAAGAGTCGGAGCTTATTCATCTGCATACCCACGAGCGTGACGATTGCCCGGAGCTGGAGATTCTGCTCAACGTTCTGGTGCGCGAAAGCCTGGCCGAGCATCCTGGCGGCAGCGCGATTGTGCGAAGCCTCGGTGATACGCTGCTGGTTCTGCTGCTGCGAACGCTGCTGGGAGCAGAGGAGCCACCGGGCGGTTTACTGCGCCTGATGCGTGATGAACGATTGATGCCCGCAGTACTGGCCGTTCTGGCCACGCCGGAACAGCCCTGGACGATGGAAAGTATGGCCGCCCGCGCCTTTTTATCGCGCGCGACCTTTGCTCGTCACTTTGCCCGCGCTTACCACCTGACGCCGCAGGCCTGGCTTACCCAGTTACGTATGGCGATGGCCGCCCGATTGCTGCACCAGGACCGACAGGCCCGGCTCGATGTCATTGCTGAACGCTGCGGATTCCAGTCGCTGGCATCGTTCTCAAAAACCTTCAAAAAGCACTATGGCCAGACTCCCGGAGAATGGCGACGTCGATAGCGCACTTTTAGTCGCCCGGCCGAACGCAGTGACGCCGTGACCTCATTGAACCCAAGCAATCCCCAGAAGCAAAAAAGGCCGCTCATGCGGCCTTTTACCTTCTCAACGCAGGCTTATTTGCCTTTGTTTTCCAGGTTCTCAACCTGCGGCAGGCCGGTAGCGGAAGAGGCGGTCAGCAGACCGGTCTTCGCATAGCCGAACAGCTTCTCGCGGGTATCGGTGATGTCCAGGTTACGCATGGTCAGTTGGCCGATACGATCGTCTGGAGAGAACACGGACTCGCCTTTTTCCATGGTCAGACGTTCTGCTTTGTAGGTCAGGTTGTCAGACACGGTGTTCAGGATGGTGTAGTCGTTACCGCGACGCAGTTCCAGGGTCACTTCACCGGTAATCTGGCTAGCAACCCAACGTTGCAGGGAGTCACGCAGCATCAGTGCCTGAGAATCGAACCAGCGACCCTGATACAGCAGACGACCCAGCTGGCGGCCGTGAGCGTGATACTGCTCGATGGTATCTTCGTTGTGGATACCGGTCAGCAGGCGCTCGTAGGCAATGTGCAGCAGCGCCATCCCCGGAGCTTCGTAGATGCCACGGCTCTTCGCTTCGATGATACGGTTTTCAATCTGGTCGCTCATGCCCAGACCGTGACGGCCACCGATGCGGTTCGCTTCCAGCATCATCTCAACGTCGTCGCTGAAGGTTTTGCCGTTCAGCGCTACCGGGTGGCCCTGCTCAAAGCGTACGGTCACTTCTTCCGCTGGGATCTTCACGTTCTCGTCCCAGAACTTCACGCCCATGATCGGGTTAACGATTTTCACGCTGGAGTTCAGGAACTCAAGATCTTTCGCTTCGTGGGTGGCGCCCAGCATGTTGGAGTCGGTGGAGTAGGCTTTCTCAACGGACATCTTGTAGTCGAAGCCGCAGGCAATCATGAATTCAGACATTTCATGACGGCCGCCAAGCTCGTCGATAAAATCGGTATCGAGCCACGGCTTGTAGATTTGCAGCTCGGCGTTGGTCAGCAGGCCGTAACGATAGAAACGTTCGATATCGTTACCTTTATAAGTACTGCCGTCACCCCAGATATTAACGCCATCTTCTTTCATCGCGGCAACCAGCATAGTACCGGTCACGGCACGGCCCAGCGGGGTGGTGTTGAAATAGGTCAGACCGCCGGTGGTGTTATGGAAGGCACCACACTGAATCGCGGCGATACCTTCAGCAACCAGCTGCTTACGGCAGTCGATCAGGCGAGCGTTCTCTGCGCCATATTCCATAGCACGACGAGGGATCGCATCATAATCGTCTTCGTCAGGCTGGCCCAGGTTTGCAGTATATGCATAAGGGACAGCTCCTTTTTGTCGCATCCACAGCAGCGCTGCGCTGGTGTCGAGACCGCCAGAGAAGGCGATACCAATACGTTGACCTGCTGGAAGATGCTTGAGAATCGTCGTCATAAAGTAAAACCCTGCTTGATTGACTGAAGGAGAAATCGCTTTCGCTGTCAGTGAATTTTTATGCAAAATAAATGAGTTTTCATTTAATCATGTTTTAGCTAACACCGGAAGGGATTCATGCATTTTTATTCAAAAATTCCGCGCCGTCAGCGCCGGTTGCCACGGTTACCATACCGCGATGGCGTACGCATTTCTTCTGCATAGAATGTGAGGTTGACAAGCTGTGATCGAGGTCACTATACTGTAGGCCGATTTTACGTCCCGTCCTCGGTACCAAATCCCAGCATTATTTGCACTTTTTGCTCAAAACGAGTAAAATTTGCCACGTTTCAGGCGCGGGGTGGAGCAGCCTGGTAGCTCGTCGGGCTCATAACCCGAAGGTCGTCGGTTCAAATCCGGCCCCCGCAACCACTTTCCCTTAGAGTTCATTTTCAAATATACTGTGAAGACTTAGGCCTTCGTAGCTGGATTTGAAAAAAAATTCTTTCGGAAGGTTCTCCAGGCCGCAGTTGCGGCTATAGGGTTCAGTTATCTAAAGCCCCGATTTATCGGGGTTTTTTGTTATCTGACTACAGAATAACTGGGCTTTAGGCCCTTTTTTTATGTCTTGGGGGTGGGTTTGTCCACATTAGAGCAAAAATTAACAGAGATGATTACAGCGCCGGTTGAAGCCTTGGGCTACGAACTGGTCGGCATCGAATTTGTTCGCGGTCGCACATCCACACTGCGCATCTATATTGATAGTGAAGATGGCATCAATGTTGATGATTGTGCTGATGTGAGCCACCAGGTAAGCGCGGTGATGGACGTTGAAGATCCTATTACTGTGGCTTACAACCTGGAAGTTTCCTCTCCGGGCCTCAACCGTCCTATGTTCACTGCTGAACACTATGTGCGTTTCATGGGTGAAGAGGTTGCGCTGGTCCTGCGTATGGCGGTTCAGAACCGTCGTAAGTGGCAGGGCGTTATTAAAGCGGTAGACGGTGAGATGATCACCGTGACAGTCGACGGTAAAGATGAAGTGTTCGCGCTGAGTAACATCCAGAAGGCGAACCTGGTTCCCCACTTTTAACAGTCTGGATTGAGGTGAAAAGCCCGCGATGAACAAAGAAATTTTGGCCGTTGTTGAAGCCGTTTCCAACGAAAAATCACTGCCACGCGAGAAAATTTTTGAAGCGCTGGAAAGTGCGCTGGCTACAGCAACGAAGAAAAAATACGAACAAGAGATTGACGTTCGCGTTGAAATTGACCGTCGTAGCGGTGATTTCGACACCTTCCGTCGTTGGGTTATTGTCGAAGAAGTGACCCAGCCGACTAAAGAAATTACCCTCGAAGCGGCACGCTTCGAAGACGAAAGCCTGAACGTGGGCGAATACGTTGAAGATCAGATCGAATCTGTCACCTTCGACCGTATCACGACCCAGACGGCAAAACAGGTAATCGTACAGAAAGTACGTGAAGCCGAACGCGCAATGGTTGTTGACCAGTTCCGTGAGCATGAAGGTGAGATCATCACCGGCGTGGTGAAGAAAGTTAACCGCGACAACATCTCCCTGGACCTCGGTAGCAACGCTGAAGCGGTTATCCTGCGTGAAGACATGCTGCCGCGTGAAAACTTCCGTCCAGGCGACCGTATTCGCGGCGTTCTGTACTCCGTACGTCCGGAAGCGCGCGGTGCGCAGCTCTTCGTCACCCGTTCTAAGCCAGAAATGCTGATCGAACTGTTCCGCATTGAAGTGCCAGAAATCGGCGAAGAAGTTATCGAAATCAAAGCCGCTGCTCGCGATCCGGGGTCTCGTGCCAAAATCGCTGTGAAGACCAACGACAAACGTATCGACCCAGTCGGTGCTTGCGTTGGTATGCGCGGCGCGCGTGTTCAGGCGGTTTCTACCGAGCTGGGCGGCGAACGTATCGATATCGTGCTGTGGGACGACAACCCGGCGCAGTTCGTGATCAACGCGATGGCTCCGGCTGACGTGGCATCTATTGTGGTTGACGAAGACAAGCACACCATGGATATCGCGGTTGAAGCGGGTAACCTGGCGCAGGCGATTGGCCGAAACGGTCAGAACGTCCGTCTGGCGTCTCAGCTGAGCGGCTGGGAACTCAACGTCATGACCGTTGATGACCTGCAGGCGAAGCACCAGGCTGAAGCACACGCGGCTATCGATACCTTCACTAAATATCTCGATATTGATGAAGATTTCGCTACCGTGCTGGTTGAAGAAGGCTTCTCCACGCTGGAAGAACTGGCCTACGTGCCAATGAAAGAACTGCTGGCTATTGATGGCCTGGATGAAGACACCGTTGAAGCACTGCGCGAGCGTGCTAAAAACGCACTGACCACTCTGGCACTGGCCCAGGAAGAGAGCCTCGGTGATAATAAACCGGCTGACGATCTGCTGAATCTGGAAGGATTGGATCGTGAGATGGCCTTCAAACTGGCTGCCCGTGGTGTTTGTACGCTGGAAGATCTCGCCGAACAGGGTATTGATGATCTGGTGGATATCGAAGGCTTAACCGACGAGAAAGCCGGTGAGCTGATTATGGCTGCCCGTAATATCTGCTGGTTCGGTGACGAAGCGTAATAAACTGTAGCAGGAAGGAACAGTATGACAGATGTAACCGTAAAAACGCTGGCTGCAGAAATACAGACCTCCGTGGATCGCCTGGTACAGCAATTTGCTGATGCGGGCATCCCGAAGGGTGCTGATGACTCTGTGTCCGCACAAGAGAAGCAAACCTTACTGGCGCATCTGAACCGTGAAAATGGTTCTGCTCCAGATAAGTTGACTTTGCAGCGCAAAACGCGCAGTACTCTCAACATTCCAGGTACCGGTGGAAAAAGCAAATCGGTACAAATCGAAGTCCGCAAGACACGCACCTTTGTGAAACGCGATCCGCAAGAGGCTGAACGCCTGGCCGCGGAAGAGCAGGCGCAGCGTGAAGCGGAAGAGCAAGCCCGTCGTGAAGCTGAAGAAGCAGCTAAACGCGAGGCGCAACAAAAAGCTGAACGTGAGGCCGCAGAAAAAGCTAATCGTGAAGCCGCTGATAAAGCGAAACGTGAAGCTGCGGAAAAAGACAAAGTGAGCAATCAACAGACCGACGATATGACCAAAACTGCCCAGGCCGAAAAAGCCCGCCGTGAAAATGAAGCTGCCGAGCTGAAGCGCAAAGCGGAAGAAGAAGCACGTCGCAAGCTTGAAGAAGAAGCGCGCCGCGTAGCGGAAGAAGCTCGCCGTATGGCAGAAGAAAACGAGAAGAATGGTGTGAATACCGCTGAACCGATTGAAGATGCTAGCGATTATCACGTCACCACCTCTCAGCACGCTCGACAGGCTGAAGACGAAAATGACCGCGAAGTTGAAGGTGGTCGTGGCCGTACCCGCACTGCGGCGAAAGCAGCTCGTCCTCAGAAGAAAGGCAACAAACACGCTGAATCTAAAGCCGATCGCGAAGAAGCACGCGCTGCTGGTCGCGGTGGTAAAGGTGGCAAGCGTAAAGGTTCCGCACTGCAACAGGGCTTCCAGAAGCCGGTTCAGGCCGTTAACCGTGACGTTGTGATTGGCGAAACCATCACCGTTGGCGATCTGGCTAACAAGATGGCGGTGAAAGGCTCTCAGGTCATCAAAGCGATGATGAAACTGGGCGCCATGGCCACCATCAACCAGGTCATCGACCAGGAAACCGCACAGCTGGTTGCCGAAGAGATGGGCCACAAAGTTATCCTGCGTCGTGAAAACGAGCTGGAAGAAGCGGTAATGAGCGACCGTGACACCGGTGCTGCGGCTGAACCGCGCGCACCAGTTGTGACCATCATGGGTCACGTTGACCACGGTAAAACCTCTCTGCTGGACTACATTCGTTCTACGAAAGTGGCCTCTGGCGAAGCGGGCGGCATTACCCAGCACATCGGTGCATATCACGTTGAAACTGAAAACGGGATGATCACCTTCCTGGATACCCCGGGTCACGCCGCGTTTACCTCCATGCGTGCTCGTGGTGCTCAGGCAACGGATATCGTTGTTCTGGTTGTTGCAGCAGACGACGGCGTGATGCCGCAGACCATCGAAGCAATCCAGCACGCGAAAGCGGCGCAGGTGCCTCTGGTTGTTGCTGTGAACAAAATCGATAAGCCAGAAGCCGATATGGACCGCGTGAAGAACGAACTGTCTCAGTACGGCGTTATGCCGGAAGAGTGGGGCGGCGAATCGCAGTTCATTCCAGTATCTGCAAAAGCGGGTACCGGTATCGACGACCTGCTGAACGCTATCCTGCTGCAGGCTGAAGTTCTGGAGCTGAAAGCGGTTCGTAAAGGTATGGCGAGCGGTGCGGTTATCGAATCCTTCCTGGATAAAGGTCGTGGCCCAGTTGCTACCGTCCTGGTTCGCGAAGGTACCCTGAACAAGGGCGATATCGTGCTGTGTGGCTTCGAATACGGCCGCGTTCGTGCGATGCGTAACGAACTGGGTCAGGAAGTGCTGGAAGCGGGTCCATCCATTCCAGTGGAAATCCTCGGTCTGTCCGGTGTTCCGGCTGCCGGTGACGAAGTGACCGTCGTTCGTGACGAGAAGAAAGCGCGTGAAGTTGCTCTGTACCGTCAGGGTAAATTCCGTGAAGTTAAACTGGCTCGTCAGCAGAAATCTAAACTCGAGAACATGTTCGCCAACATGACCGAAGGCGAAGTTCACGAAGTGAACATCGTACTGAAGGCCGACGTACAGGGTTCTGTGGAAGCGATCTCCGACTCCTTGCTGAAACTGTCTACCGACGAAGTGAAAGTGAAGATCATCGGTTCTGGCGTAGGTGGTATCACCGAAACCGACGCAACCCTGGCTGCAGCATCCAATGCTATCCTGGTTGGCTTCAACGTACGTGCTGATGCCTCTGCACGTAAAGTTATCGAGTCAGAAAGCCTGGATCTGCGCTACTACTCCGTCATCTATAACCTGATCGACGAAGTGAAAGCGGCAATGAGCGGCATGCTGTCCCCAGAACTGAAACAGCAGATCATTGGTCTGGCTGAAGTTCGTGACGTGTTCAAATCACCGAAATTTGGTGCGATCGCGGGCTGTATGGTTACCGAAGGTACCATCAAGCGTCACAACCCAATCCGCGTTCTGCGCGACAACGTGGTTATCTATGAAGGCGAGCTGGAATCCCTGCGCCGCTTCAAAGATGACGTTAACGAAGTCCGTAACGGCATGGAATGTGGTATCGGCGTTAAGAACTACAACGACGTTCGCGTTGGCGATATGATCGAAGTGTTCGAAATCATCGAAATCCAACGTACCATCGCTTAATCTTCGTTAAGATTGTCGATTGTAGGCCGGGATCGCCTCGCGCAACCCGGCAATTATTTCAAAAGGGGCTGATAGCCCCTTTTTTGTCTGGAGAATTTATTATGGCGAAAGAATTTGGTCGCCCGCAGCGCGTGGCCCAGGAGATGCAAAAAGAGATCGCAATCATCCTGCAGCGCGAAATTAAAGATCCTCGTCTGGGTATGATGACCACCGTTTCCGGTGTCGAAATGTCCCGTGACCTGGCCTATGCCAAAGTGTTTGTTACCTTCCTGAACGATAAAGATGAAGCGGCGATTAAATCCGGCATCAAAGCACTGCAGGAAGCCTCTGGTTTTATCCGCTCCCTGCTCGGGAAAGCGATGCGCCTGCGTATCGTGCCGGAACTGACCTTCTTCTACGACAACTCGCTGGTTGAAGGTATGCGCATGTCTAACCTGGTGACCAGCGTGGTGAAGCATGACGACGAACGTCGTGTGAACCCAGCGGACGACAGCAAGGAGGACTGATGAGTCGTCCTCGTCGTCGCGGCCGTGATATTCACGGCGTATTGTTGCTGGATAAACCGCAAGGCGCATCCAGCAATGATGTGCTGCAGAAGGTAAAGCGTATTTATAACGCCAACCGTGCCGGTCATACCGGCGCGTTGGATCCGCTGGCGACCGGCATGCTGCCGATTTGCCTCGGTGAAGCCACCAAGTTCTCCCAGTACCTGCTGGACTCCGATAAGCGTTATCGTGTGATTGCCCGCCTGGGCCAGCGCACTGATACCTCGGACGCCGACGGACAAATCGTGGAAGAACGCCCGGTGACCTTTAGCGATGCGGAACTGGCCGAAGCGCTGGAGAGCTTCCGTGGAGACACCCAACAGGTGCCGTCCATGTATTCGGCGCTGAAGTATCAGGGTAAGAAGCTGTACGAATATGCGCGTCAGGGCATTGACGTACCGCGTGAAGCGCGTCCGATTACCGTCTATGAGCTGCTGTTTATTCGCCACGAAGGCAACGAGCTGGAGCTGGAAATTCACTGCTCAAAAGGCACCTATATTCGAACCATTATCGACGATCTGGGTGAGAAACTCGGCTGCGGTGCGCACGTGATTTTCCTGCGTCGTCTGGCGGTCAGCAAATACCCGGTTGATCGTATGGTTACGCTGGAACAGCTGCAGGCATTGGTCGAACAAGCCGAGCAGCAGGGCGTTCCAGCAGCGGAACTGCTCGACCCGCTATTAATGCCGATGGACAGTCCGGCTTCAGACTACCCAATAGTCAATATCCCTTTAACCTCATCGGTTTACTTTAAAAATGGTAACCCGGTGCGGACGTCAGGCGCACCGCTGGAAGGTCTGGTTCGTGTGACGGAAGGCGAAGAGGGCAAATTCCTCGGCATGGGCGAAATCGACGATGAAGGCCGCGTGGCACCACGCCGTCTGGTGGTTGAATACGCTGAGTAAGCCAGATTGTGTGGCTTGCGATAACAGAGCGCTGCGAGTAGAATGTCGCGGCTTAACGCCTGCTTAATTGTTTAACAATTGGCAAGCGTTATATCAGGGGCTGCTGAATTAGAGATCGGCACCCTTTCTTTCTTTTAAATTTGGAGTTCAAAATGTCTCTAAGCGTTGAAGCTAAAGCACAAATCGTTTCTGAGTTCGGTCGTGGCGCAAACGACAGCGGTTCTACCGAAGTTCAGGTTGCACTGCTGACTGCACAGATCAACCACCTGCAGGGTCACTTTGCAGAGCACAAAAAAGATCACCACAGCCGTCGTGGTCTGCTGCGCATGGTTTCTCAGCGTCGTAAACTGCTCGACTACCTGAAACGTAAAGATGTTGCACGCTACACCGCGCTGATCGAGCGTCTGGGTCTGCGTCGCTAATTCTAGCGAGTTTCAGAAAGAGGGGCCTTTATGGCCCCTTTTTTCCACCAGACGACGGCAATTTAAAAGAATTGAGTGCCCGTAGAAACGCTGTCTGCGCCCCGGTAATCCTCCCTGTCTACGTTTCGTTTAGACAAAATTGAGCTGAAATTACCGACACAGCAGTATTTTGAAAGATAACGGGTATAATGTATTGTTGTTGTGCATATTCTTCGTTGCAGAGGTTCGCGCGGCTAATGAGAGGCTTTACCCGCATCGGGTTAGGGTTGTCATTAGTCGCGAGGATGCAAAGAAGATCGGTTTCATCGGTCGGTACGCCAGAGGGTGTGCCACCATTTAATAAGAAAGGATAGAATTTTGCTTAATCCGATCGTTCGTAAGTTCCAGTACGGCCAACACACCGTCACGCTGGAAACCGGCATGATGGCGCGTCAGGCAACTGCCGCTGTTATGGTTAGCATGGATGACACCGCGGTATTCGTTACCGTTGTAGGTCAGAAAAAAGCGAAACCAGGCCAGGACTTCTTCCCGCTGACCGTTAACTATCAGGAGCGTACCTACGCTGCTGGTCGTATCCCAGGTAGCTTCTTCCGTCGTGAAGGCCGCCCAAGCGAAGGCGAAACCCTGATTGCGCGTCTGATTGACCGCCCGGTTCGCCCGCTGTTCCCAGAAGGCTTCGTTAACGAAGTTCAGGTTATTGCTACCGTTGTTTCCGTTAACCCTCAGGTTAACCCAGACATCGTTGCTATGATTGGCGCATCTGCTGCCCTGTCCCTGTCCGGTATTCCATTCAATGGTCCAATCGGTTCTGCTCGTGTTGGTTACATCAACGACCAGTACGTACTGAACCCGACTCAGGACGAGCTGAAAGAGAGCAAGCTGGATCTGGTTGTTGCCGGTACCGAAGCTGCCGTACTGATGGTTGAATCCGAAGCAGAACTGCTGAGCGAAGACCAGATGCTGGGTGCCGTGGTATTCGGTCACGAACAGCAGCAGGTTGTTATCAAAGAGATCAACGAGCTGGTTAAAGAAGCGGGCAAACCACGTTGGGATTGGCAGCCCGAAGCCGTCAACGAAGCGCTGAACGCGCGCGTTGCTGCGCTGGCAGAATCTCGCCTGAGCGACGCTTACCGCATCACCGACAAACAAGAGCGTTATGCTCAGGTTGACGTGATTAAATCTGAAACCATCGCTCAGCTGGTTGCAGAAGACGAAACCCTGGACGCTAACGAACTGGGTGAAATCCTGCACGCTATCGAGAAAAACGTTGTTCGTAGCCGCGTACTGGCAGGCGAGCCGCGTATCGATGGTCGCGAAAAAGACATGATCCGTGGTCTGGACGTACGTACTGGCGTTCTGCCACGTACTCACGGTTCCGCGCTGTTCACCCGTGGCGAAACTCAGGCGCTGGTGACTGCGACCCTGGGCACCACCCGTGATGCACAGAACCTCGACGAGCTGATGGGCGAGCGTACTGACAACTTCCTGTTCCACTACAACTTCCCTCCGTACTGCGTAGGTGAAACCGGTATGGTCGGTTCTCCTAAGCGTCGTGAGATTGGTCACGGTCGCCTGGCGAAACGCGGCGTGCTGGCAGTCATGCCAGAGCTGGACAAATTCCCGTACACCGTTCGTGTGGTTTCTGAAATCACCGAATCTAACGGTTCTTCTTCCATGGCTTCCGTATGTGGTGCTTCCCTGGCGCTGATGGACGCAGGCGTGCCTATCAAAGCTGCCGTTGCGGGTATCGCGATGGGTCTGGTGAAAGAAGGCGACAACTTTGTTGTTCTGTCTGACATCCTGGGCGACGAAGACCACCTGGGCGATATGGACTTCAAAGTGGCGGGCTCCCGCGACGGTATCTCTGCACTGCAGATGGATATCAAAATTGAAGGTATCACCAAAGAGATCATGCAGGTTGCTCTGAACCAGGCTAAAGGTGCGCGTATGCACATCCTGGGCGTGATGGAACAGGCGATTAACGCGCCACGTGGCGACATTTCTCAGTTCGCTCCGCGTATCCACACCATCAAGATCAATCCAGACAAGATCAAAGACGTTATCGGTAAAGGCGGTTCTGTTATCCGTGCCCTGACCGAAGAAACCGGCACCACCATCGAAATCGAAGATGACGGTACCGTGAAGATCGCGGCGACCGACGGTGAAAAAGCGAAATTCGCTATCCGTCGTATCGAAGAGATCACTGCAGAAATCGAAGTAGGTCGTATCTACAACGGTAAAGTGACCCGTATCGTTGACTTTGGCGCGTTCGTTGCCATCGGTGGCGGTAAAGAAGGTCTGGTACACATCTCTCAGATCGCTGACAAGCGCGTTGAGAAAGTGACCGACTATCTGCAGATGAACCAGGAAGTACCGGTTAAGGTTCTGGAAGTTGACCGTCAGGGCCGTATCCGTCTGAGCATTAAAGAAGCAACCGAGCAGTCTCAGCCTGCCGCCGCAGCACCAGCTCCGGCAGCAGAGCAGGGCGAGTAAGGTTTGCCTTTGCCCTCCGCGTTTGCGGAGGGCACATTTAGCTGGCCGGATGCCTTGTTTGCAGGCGGGGGACAGGACGTTCATCCAATTGTTGTCTTCGGGAGTGGGAAATGAAGCCTTTTTTGCGCTGGTGTTTCGTTGCGACAGCACTCACGCTGGCAGGATGCAGCAACTCTGCCTGGCGTAAGAGTGAAGTCCTCGCAGTGCCATTGCAACCGACTTTACAGCAGGAAGTGATCCTGGCACGCATGGAACAAATTCTTGCCAGTCGGGCTTTAACCGATGACGAACGCGCACAGCTTTTATATGAGCGCGGAGTGTTGTATGATAGTCTCGGTCTGAGGGCATTAGCGCGTAACGATTTCTCGCAAGCGCTGGCAATCCGACCTGATATGCCTGAAGTATTCAACTACTTAGGCATTTATTTAACGCAGGCAGGCAATTTTGATGCTGCCTATGAAGCGTTTGATTCTGTACTTGAGCTTGATCCAACTTACAATTATGCGCACTTGAATCGCGGCATCGCGCTTTATTACGGTGGCCGTGCGAAGTTAGCGCAAGATGATCTGCTGGCGTTTTATCAAGACGATCCCAATGATCCTTTCCGCAGTCTGTGGCTTTATCTCGCTGAGCAGAAGCTCGATGAGAAGCAGGCGAAAGATGCGTTGAAGCAACGCTTCGACAAATCGGATAAAGAACAGTGGGGATGGAACATTGTCGAGTTCTACTTAGGCAACATTGACGAAAAAACGTTAATGGAACGCCTGAAGGCGGACGCAACGGATAACACCTCGCTCGCTGAGCATCTCAGTGAAACCAACTTCTATTTAGGTAAGTATTACCTAAGTCTTGGGGACAAGGACAGCGCTACGGCACTGTTCAAACTGGCGGTTGCCAACAACGTACACAACTACGTTGAGCACCGATACGCATTGTTGGAATTATCGCTCCTGGGCCAGGACCAAGATGACCTGGCAGAATCGGACCAGCAATAGCTGACGACTACATCAGCCCGTAATCTTTTTGATTGCCATCACCTTCGCGGGTGAGGGCGTTGTTGTTCGTTAATACACCTACTTTGAGCCGGTTCACACTTTTCAATGAAAATTGCAGATCAATTTCATGATGAGTTATGTAGACTGGCCGCCATTAATATTGAGGCACTTGTACTACATGGCTGAATTCGAAACCACTTTTGCAGATCTGGGCCTGAAGGCTCCTATCCTTGAAGCCCTTACCGATCTGGGTTACGAAAAACCATCTCCGATCCAGGCTGAGTGCATTCCGCACCTGCTGGGCGGTCGTGACGTTCTGGGTATGGCCCAGACAGGTAGTGGTAAAACCGCAGCGTTTTCCCTGCCACTGCTGAACAATCTCGATCCTGAGCTGAAAGCACCACAGATTCTGGTGCTGGCCCCGACCCGCGAACTGGCGGTTCAGGTGGCTGAAGCAATGACTGAGTTCTCTAAACATATGCGCGGCGTAAACGTGGTTGCCCTGTACGGCGGCCAGCGTTATGACGTGCAGTTACGCGCCCTGCGTCAAGGGCCACAGATTGTCGTCGGTACTCCAGGTCGTCTGCTTGACCACCTGAAGCGCGGTACCCTGGATCTCTCTAAACTGAGCGGTCTGGTACTGGACGAAGCTGATGAAATGCTGCGTATGGGCTTTATCGAAGACGTTGAAACCATCATGGCTCAGATTCCAGAAGGTCATCAGACCGCGCTGTTCTCTGCAACCATGCCGGAAGCTATCCGACGTATTACCCGTCGCTTTATGAAAGATCCACAGGAAGTACGCATTCAGTCCAGCGTAACGACCCGCCCGGACATCAGCCAGAGCTACTGGTCTGTGTACGGCATGCGCAAAAACGAAGCGCTGGTACGTTTCCTGGAAGCGGAAGATTTTGATGCGGCGATTATCTTCGTTCGTACCAAAAACGCGACCCTGGAAGTGGCTGAAGCCCTGGAACGTAGCGGCTACAACAGCGCCGCGCTGAACGGTGACATGAACCAGTCCCTGCGTGAGCAGACTCTGGATCGTCTGAAAGACGGTCGTCTGGACATCCTGATCGCAACCGACGTTGCGGCACGTGGTCTGGACGTTGAGCGTATCAGCCTGGTTGTTAACTACGACATCCCAATGGACTCCGAGTCTTACGTTCACCGTATTGGTCGTACCGGTCGTGCGGGTCGTGCTGGCCGTGCGCTGCTGTTCGTTGAGAACCGCGAGCGTCGTCTGCTGCGCAACATCGAACGTACTATGAAGCTGACCATTCCAGAAGTTGAGCTGCCAAACGCAGATCTGCTGGGCAAACGCCGTCTGGAAAAATTCGCCGCGAAAGTACAGCAGCAGCTGGAAAGCAGCGATCTGGATCAGTACCGTGCACTGCTGGCGCAAATCCAGCCGACGGCTGAAGGCGAAGAGCTGGACGTTGAAACGCTGGCCGCTGCGCTGCTGAAAATGGCACAGGGCGAACGTTCTCTGATCGTTCCACCAGATGCGCCAATGCGTCCTAAGCGTGAGTTCCGTGACCGTGACGATCGTTTCGAACGTCGTGACCGTAACGACCGCAATGACCGTGGCCCTCGTGGCGACCGTGCAGAACGTGGTGGTGAAGATCGTCCTAAGCGCGAACGTCGTGACGTTGGCGATATGGAACTGTACCGCATTGAAGTGGGTCGTGATGACGGCGTTGAAGTTCGTCACATCGTTGGCGCTATCGCGAACGAAGGCGACATCAGCAGCCGTTACATTGGTAACATCAAGCTGTTCGGTACCCACTCTACCATCGAACTGCCAAAAGGCATGCCGGGCGAAGTACTGCAGCACTTTACTCGTACCCGCATCCTGAACAAGCCGATGAACATGCAGCTGATCGGCGACGCGCAGCCTCGTCCAGAGCGTAGCGGTCGTAGCTTCGGCGGTGAACGTCGTGAAGGTGGTCGTAGCTTCGGTGGCGAACGTCGTGAAGGCGGTCGCGGTTTCGGCGGTGAGCGTCGTGAAGGCGGTCGTGGTGATGGTCGTCGTTTCAGCGGTGAGCGTCGTGACGGTGGTAACCGTGCGCCGCGCCGTGATGATGCAGGCGCTGCTCCACGTCGTGATGACTCTACCGGTCGTCGTCGTTTCGGCGGTGACGCATAAGCCTCACGGTTTAAAAGCGTAAAGTAATATATACAGCCCCGATCGTCATGATTGGGGCTTTTTTTATTCCATTTGTACTCGTGTACTGGTACAGTGCGACACATTAAAATGCAGTAGCAAAATAATACACTGGAGAAAAGGCTGTATGGCGACACTAACCACCACCCAAACGTCACCTTCGCTGCTTGGCGGCGTGGTGATCATCGGCGGCACAATCATTGGTGCGGGAATGTTCTCTCTGCCGGTGGTCATGTCTGGGGCGTGGTTCTTCTGGTCGATGGCGGCGCTGGTGTTTACCTGGTTCTGCATGCTGCATTCGGGGTTGATGATCCTTGAAGCAAACCTCAACTACCGTATTGGTTCGAGCTTCGACACCATTACCAAAGATCTGCTGGGCAGGGGCTGGAACGTGGTGAACGGCATCTCTATTGCCTTCGTGCTCTACATTCTGACCTACGCCTATATCTCGGCGAGCGGCTCGATTCTGCATCACACCTTCGCTGAGATGTCGCTGAACGTCCCGCCTCGGGCCGCAGGCTTTGGCTTTGCGCTGCTGGTGGCGTTTGTGGTGTGGTTGAGCACCAAAGCGGTGAGCCGCATGACCGCTATCGTGCTGGGCGCCAAGGTGATTACCTTCTTCCTGACCTTTGGTAGCCTGATGGGGCACGTCACGCCTGCCACGCTGTTTAACGTGGCTGAGACTCACGCCAGCTATACGCCTTACCTGTTGATGACGCTGCCGTTCTGTCTCGCCTCGTTTGGCTATCACGGTAACGTACCGAGCCTGATGAAGTACTACGGCAAAGATCCTAAGACCATCGTGAAGTGCCTGGTGTACGGCACGCTGCTGGCGCTGGTGCTCTATACCGTGTGGTTGCTGGGGACGATGGGCAACATCCCGCGTCCGGAGTTTATCGGCATTGCGCAGAAGGGCGGTAATATTGATGTGCTGGTGCAGGCGCTGAGCGGCGTGCTCAATAGCCGTAGCCTGGATCTGCTGCTGGTGGTGTTCTCAAACTTTGCGGTGGCGAGTTCATTTCTTGGGGTGACGTTGGGTCTGTTTGACTATCTGGCGGATCTGTTCAAATTTGATGACTCTGCGCTGGGTCGTTTCAAAACCGCGCTGCTGACCTTCCTGCCGCCGATTATCGGTGGCCTGCTGTGGCCGAACGGTTTCCTGTATGCCATTGGCTATGCTGGGCTGGCGGCGACCATCTGGGCGGCGATTGTCCCGGCGCTGCTGGCGCGTAAATCCCGTAAGCGCTTCGGTAGCCCGAAATTCCGCGTCTGGGGTGGTAAGCCGATGATTGCGTTGATTCTGGTCTTTGGTGTGGGTAACGCGCTGGTACACGTGCTGTCGAGCTTTAATCTGCTGCCGGTTTATCAGTAAGGTATTCGCCCCCTAACCCTAACCCTCTCCCCACGGGGGAGAGGGAATCTTGCCCCCTCGCCCCTTTGGGGAGAGGGGGATCGCACCGCACTATCCCAACAATTCTTTCTTCACATCCATCGCCAACCCAAACGAATGCAGCCGCGCCTGATGATCGAAAATCTGGCCATTAACCATAATCTCATCCGCCTGCGTTTCCCGCAGAATTGACTCCAGCCCGTGGCGTACTTTGGCCTTATCGCCCACCAGCGACATCCGTAGCGCCTGGTCAACGCCGTATTTCTCCGATGGCGTCCAGAAGTGCTCCATCTGCTGAATCGGCGGCGGCAGCTGCCCGGTCTCTCCACGACGCAGTTTCGTGAACGCTTGCTGCATGGAGGTAAAGAGGAATTCGGCATCGCGGTTGCTGTCGGCGGCGATGATATTGATGCATACCATCGCATACGGTTTTTCCAGCCGCGCCGACGGTTTGAAGTTGGTGCGATAGAGATGCAGCGCCTGGAACAACATGTCCGGGGCGAAGTGTGAGGCGAAAGCAAACGGCAGGCCGAGCTGTGCGGCAAGCTGCGCGCCGTACAGGCTGGAACCGAGCAGCCACACCGGGATCTTCTCGCCATAGCCCGGTACCGGGCGCACCTGCGGGTCAGGGTCGACCGCATCAAACCAGTCCACCAGCTCCGCGACGTCGCGCGGGAAGTTATCGATATCGCCGCTCATATGACGGCGCAGCGCGCGCATCGTTGGCTGATCGCTGCCCGGCGCACGGCCAAGACCCAAATCTATACGTCCTGGATAGAGCGTGTTGAGCGTACCGAACTGCTCGGCAATCACCAGCGGCGAGTGGTTAGGCAGCATCACGCCGCCGGAACCCAGATGCAGCGTGGTGGTGTGGGCGGCGAGGTAGCCAATCAGCACCGAGGTGGCCGCACTGGCGATACCCACCATATTGTGGTGTTCTGCCAGCCAATAGCGGTGGTAGCCGCGCTTTTCAGCGAGCTGTGCCAGAGAGAGCGAATGGGAGAAGGCTTCTCGTGCGGAGGAACCTTGAGGGATCGGCGCAAGATCGAGCACCGAGAATGCAACGGTTTTGTCAGTCATAAAGGCTCACTTTGCTACAGCATAGTCATCAGATTGAAGGTCTTGTTCCCGCCGGGCATCCCCGGCCAGAAAAGCTGCATCTTTAATAATGCATTAAAATCTGACCATTGTTGTTAACAAAGTGAGCGGTTTTATCAGGCCTGCAACTCCAGTCCGGCCAGACGCTTCCAGTAACCGTTGCAGTCGCTATTAGCAGTCAGCGGCAGTGGGGCAGCACCGTTTTCGTTAGCGCGGAAGGCGTCGAGCATGGCGAAGGTCTCATTGCCCATCGGCGACAGACGTACCATATCGACCAATCCGTGCATCGACGTCAGTTCGTTGCCGAGGTTATAAACGTAGCCGCTCATGGTCTGAATGCCATTCAGCACGAAGACCTGCTGATTCTCCTGCGACAGCATGCTGCGCCCGTTCGGGTACTTGATGCAGCAGGTCTCACACTCATCCTTTGGCTTATCTTCCGAACGCGCGGTAAAGCAGCGGGCGGAGTAGGCCAGCGGCAGATGGCCGTAGCTCAGCACTTCCACTTCAAACTTATCGCGGATGCCCAGCTCTTCACACTGATTGAGCAGGTTCACCAGCCAGTCGCGAGACAGCTCAACCGGCATGCACCAGCGCACCATGCCCTGCTTTTGCAGCAGGCGTAGGGTAACGGCGTTGTAGCAGTTCAGCGCGTGACCGGCGACAAACGGCAGCTTGCGCTCGGCGCACAGGTTCACCACTCCAAGGTCGCTGGCTTCAACCAGAAAATCACCGTTTTCCACGTAACGCTTAAGCTCGCCCAGTTCGGATGATGCCTGGACCAGCGCCAGCGTAGAGAGCACGACCTGTTTGCCGCTGCCGGCGAGGGATTTCGCCATATCCAGCCAGTCGCCGACTTTGGTCGCGCGGCGTTTGCTGCACACTGCTTCACCGAGGTAGATGGTATCGGCGCTGCTGTTAGCGGCCTGCTGGTAAAAATCTTCCAGCGTCTCTTTTGACCAGTAGTAAAGCACCGGTCCTAATGAATATTTCATTGCTGTTCCTACTGCCATTTACGGTGATAAGCGCCGAGGGTGGTCTGGGTGCCTTCTGACATCGAGCCGAGCGTCTCCATCCACGCGGCCTGCGGGACGAAGTTTTGCGGGTCAGCCATGCAGCGGTCAATCGCCTGACGCCACACCTTCGCCACCTGGCTGACGTACGCTGGGCTACGCTGGCGGCCTTCGATTTTCACCGAGGCGATATTGGCGGCCAGCAACTCCGGCAGCAGCTCCAGGGTGTTGAGGCTGGTTGGCTCTTCCAGCGCGTGATAGCGCTCGCCGTCGACCAGGTAGCGGCCTTTGCACAGCGTCGGGTAGCCAGCGTTCTCGCCATCCTGATAGCGGTCGATCAGCACTTCATTAAGGCGAGACTCCAGCCCCTGCGGGGTTTGCTGCCAGCGCACGTAGCGTGCAGGTGAGCAGGCGCCAACGGTGTTCGGCGACTCACCGGTCAGGTAAGATGAGAGATAGCAGCGGCCTTCGGCCATGATGCACAGGCTACCGAAGGCAAATACCTCCAGCGGCACCGGCGTAACGCGAGCGAGCTGCTTCACCTGGTGAATCGACAGTACGCGCGGCAGCACTACGCGGGCCACATCAAAGTTACGGTGGTAGAAATTAATCGCCTCTTCGTTGGTCGCTGATGCCTGAACGGAGACATGGCGCTCAATATGTGGGTAGCGCTCTGCGGCATACTCAAGCATGGCGAGGTCGGCGAGGATCAGCGCATCGGCGCCCAGCTGCGCAGCCATATCCACGGCGCGCTGCCAGCGGACGTAGCCGTCCGGGTGGGCAAAGGTGTTAATCGCGATGTGCAGCTTACGGCGATGCTGATGCACGAAGTTAACGGCTTCCTGCAGTTTCTTTTCGGTAAAATTAAGACCGGCGAAATGGCGGGCGTTGGTATCGTCCTTCAGCCCGATATACACCGCATCGGCTCCGTTTTCGATAGCCGCCTTTAGCGCCGGGAGGTTTCCGGCAGGGCAGAGCAACTCCATAATTCTTCCTGAGTTAGCGGCCCAGCAGGGCGCATTATTGTTAATGAATGAGGATTTTAGTTAACCTATCGCTAATCATTTTTGATTTGAGGCAGACAAAAGCGTATTGATGACGCCAATAATCCGCCTACCTCACGACATAATTGTTGATTTACGCCGCTATGTCGTTTAACTGATATGGCAAAATAACGGAACTATTGCATTCAGGGAGTAAAGCTTGTGTTGGATAAACTGCGTTCACGTCTGGTCCATGTTGCACCGACTCTGATGAGCGTTCCGGTGAAATTCACGCCGTTCGCGCTTAAACGGCAGGTCCTTCAGCAGGTGTTAAGCTGGCAGTTCCGCCAGGCGCTGGATGACGGTGAACTGGATTTTCTTGACGGCCGCTGGCTGAGTATTGAGGTGCGTGATATTGGCCTCACCTGGTTTACCTCCGTTGAGAACGGGCGCTTAATCGTCAGCGACGCCGCTCAGGCGGACGTGAGCTTCAGCGCGGATGCCAGCGATCTGTTAATGATCGCCGCGCGCAAACAGGACCCGGATACGCTCTTCTTCCAGCGTCGGCTGGTGATTGAAGGGGATACGGAGCTGGGTCTTTATGTCAAAAACCTGATGGATGCCATTGAGCTTGAGCAGATGCCGAAAGCGCTGCGCATGATGCTGATGCAGCTGGCTGATTTCGTAGAGGCTGGCCTAAAATCACCATCAGAAACTAAACATACATCGGTAGGTGAGCCATGCTGATTCGAGTAGAAATAGGAATAGATGCGCCGGGCATCGACGCGCTGCTGCGTCGAACCTTCAAGCGTGACGGTGAAGCCAACCTGGTGCGCGAGCTGCGCGAAGATGGCTTGATCACGCTCGGGCTGGTAGCAACGGACGATGAAGGCCATGTTGTGGGTTACGTCGCGTTTAGCCCGGTCAGCATTGAAGGCGAAGAGTTACAGTGGGTGGGGCTGGCTCCGCTGGCGATTGACGAAGCCTACCGCGGTCAGGGGCTGGCGCGTCAACTGGTCTATGAAGGGCTGGATTCGCTCAATGAATTTGGCTACGCGGCGGTGGTGACGCTGGGTGAACCTGAACTCTACGGTCGATTTGGCTTTGAGCGTGCGGCACAGTACGATCTGCGCTGTCGTTGGCCGGGCACCGAAGAGGCGTTTATGGTACATCGTCTGGCAGACGACGCGCTGAACGGTGTTCACGGGCTGGTGGAGTATTCTGACCACTTCAATCGTGTTTAAGGCCGCTCAGTAACGTTTCGAATGAACCGTCACCGGCAACGAGGCGCTCTTTCTGGCGCTTCGTTAGCTGCTTAATGCGGTACTCCAGGCGCAGTGCCAGCGCGTGCTCGCCAACCTCACCGGAAAACGCCAGCCGCAGCTCGCCTTTGCCGCGCAACGCTTTCGCCCCTTTACCGCTTTGATGCTGGTGGAACCGTCGTTCAACATCGGTGGTGATACCGGTGTACAATTTGTCGTCCTCAGTACGGACGAGATAAAGAAACCAACGCACGTGTGGCAACCTGTCTATGTGGATGAACGCACCATAGCATAACGGAGAGAACGGATGGAAACCCTCACTGCCATTAGCAAATGGCTGGCAAAACAGCATGTCGTCAGCTGGTGCGTCGCAAAGGAAGGCGAGCTATGGTGCGCTAACGCGTTCTACGTTTACGACGCGCAGCGTGTCGCCTTTTACCTGCTTAGCGAAGAGACCACCCGCCATGGTCAGATGACGGGACAGCAGGCACCCGTCGCCGGGACGATCAATGGCCAGCCAAAGACCGTAGCGTTGATTCGCGGCGTGCAGTTTAAAGGCGAGATTCGCCTGCTGAGCGGTGACGAAGCCGATGAAAAACGCGCGCTCTACGTTAAACGTTTCCCCGTTGCCCGGATGCTCTCTGCGCCGGTGTGGGAACTGCGCCTTGATGAACTGAAGTTCACCGATAACACGCTCGGCTTCGGCAAGAAGCTGCACTGGCTGCGCGACTAAGCCTTAAGCGTCGGCAGTTCAATGATAAAGCGCGTGGCGACGGTATCTGACGTCACGCTAATCTTTCCGTGGTGCGCCCGGACGATCGACTTCACGATCGCCAACCCAATTCCGCTGTTTTCCCCTTTCCGCTGCCGTGAAGGATCAACCCGGTAGAAGCGATCGAACAGGCGCGGCAAATGCTCCTCGGCAATCGGCGTGCCGGGATTTTCCACGCTGTAGATGACCCTTTCGTCATGCGCGCTCACTTGGACGGTGACCGACATCCCGCGCGGGGTGTAGCGGATGGCGTTGGAGAGCAGGTTGTTGATGACCCGGCGGATCATCAGCGGATCGCCCATCACCAGCGACGGTTGCCCGACAAAGCGCAGCGCCACGTCGCGCTCTTCCGCCCAGGCTTCAAAGAACTCAAACACCTTCATGGTTTCCGTCTGCAGATCCAGTGGTACGCTCTCCGGCACCAGCAGGTTCTCATCCGCCTGCGCCAGAAACAGCATATCGCTGACCATTTTTGCCATCCGGTTGTACTCCTCAAGGCTGGAGTAAAGCACATCTTCCAGCTCTTTGACCGTCCGGGGATGGCTGAGCGCTATCTCGGTCTGGGTGACCAGATTGGTGATTGGCGTGCGCATCTCGTGGGCGATATCGGCGGAGAAGTTGGCCTGACGTCGGAACACATCCTCGATCCGGCCGATCATCTGGTTAAACGAGATAACCAGCTGTTCCAGCTCGATCGGCACGCGGGTGGGATCCAGCCGCACGTCGAGATTTTCCGAGGTGATGTTTTTGATCTCCAGGCTGACGTCACGCAGCGGCTGGTGGCCTTTACGCACCGCGATCAACACGATCACCACGATAAACAGGCTGATGACGGCGGCGATCATCATCAGGTTGCGTTTGAGCTCTTTGAGATAGTGCAGATGGAAGTCTATCGACAGCGCGGTCAGCAGCGTGTAGCGCTGGGTATCGCTCTGAATCGTGGATGCGATAACCCGGTAGGTCGCCGTCGGCATGGCGCTGGCGTCGTGGCCTGCCATCGGCGGCATACTGCTGCCGACCCAGCGGAACATGCGCTGGGATTTCAACGCCTGGGAAAACTGGGGAGAGGCAAAGATCGGCGACAGATCCGGTCCGGTGGGGGAGCGATACAGCAGCGGATTGTTCTGGCTGCGCAGCAGCACGACGATATTGCGATAGCCCGCCAGTGCGCTCTGGATATTGGCAAGCTTCTCGGCCTCTGAGACATCTGGCGCCGTGAGCTGCGCATTAAGCGTCGCGTTCACCTGCTTAAGGTCATTCACATCCTGCTCGGCGAAGTGTTTTTCCACCGAATGCAGCATCATTCCGGTAAAGGCGGCAAACGCGAGAATGGTCGCCAGGCTGATAAAAAAGGTCAGACGGGTGGCAAGCGAGAACGGGCGGCGACGCGCGTTAACCTTCATCGCGAACCTCAAGCACATAGCCGACGCCGCGTACGGTCTGAATCAGCTTCGGGGTAAAGTCGTTATCGATTTTGGCGCGCAGGCGCTTGATGGCGACGTCGATAGCGTTGGTGTCGCTGTCGAAATTCATATCCCAGACCTGGGAGGCAATCAGCGAACGCGGTAACACCTCGCCCTGATGACGCAGGAAGAACTCCAGCAGCGTAAACTCTTTGCTGGTCAAGGTGATGCGCGTATCGCCGCGGGTCACCTTGCGGGAGACTCTGTCGAGCGTGAGGTCGGCAACCTGCAGTTGGCTCTCAACGATCACTGCCGCCCCACGGCGCAATAACGTTCTGACGCGCGCCAGCAGTTCGGCAAAAGCGAAGGGCTTCACCAGATAATCATCGGCGCCCAGTTCCAGCCCTTTCACCCGATGCTCAATGGTGCCGAGCGCGGTGAGCAGCAGGATTGGCATCCCTTTGTTGGCTGCGCGCAGCATGCGCACAATATCCCAGCCGTTGACGTCAGGCAGCATAATATCCAGCACAATCAGGTCGTAATCGGCGGTCATCGCCAGGTGATAACCGTTGAGGCCGTTGTCGGTGTGATCCACCACAAAGCCCGCTTCCGTCAACCCCTTTGCCAGGTATTCGCCCGTTTTGACCTCGTCTTCCACCACCAGAATTTTCATCTGCCCTCCATCGCCGCTGTGTGATGGAGCCATTCTAATGAGGAGTCGGCGAGGACGGAATACCTGATGGGGAGTTTCCTTAAACGGAAGAGAAGGCGAGCGCGCTGTCCGGATGTGGATATTGTTTCCATATTGTCAACAAAATGGCGGCTTGCTAAAATGTTCCAATATGGAAACATGGAGGTTATGTCGTGCATGTCATATCAAGGGCGCCATTTGATGAGGCGGTGAGGAAATACCCAAATGAGACCACCGCACTGGATGATACATATCGGGTTTTAAAACGAGCAAACGCCGCCACTCCGGATGAACTCAGGCAGTATTTTAGCAGCCTGGATCGTATGAAGTACCGGGATAAATGGTGGGTTATTGATATTAGCGGTAACACATTGAGAATGATGTTTTTTGCCGATTTCGAACGGGGAAAGGTGTTTATTAAACATATCACCACACATCCGGAGTATGACCGATTAACAAAATATTATCGGGAGCATAGAGAATGATTTTCAGAGAAGCGATCAAAGCGGCCAACGATCTCGCCAGCATTGTGCCACTGTTGGGTGGGAGTACATCTCGTAAAGATTATGAAGAGGCGCTGGAGCTGATTGAGTATCTGTTGGAGAACGAGCCCGATAGCCCTCTTGTTGATATGCTGGCCAGCAAAATAGCGGCCTATGAAGATAGTGCCGTAGAGTTTGCTGCATTTAATACACGTATTGCAACCGGATGTAACGGCGTAGCGCTACTGCGTGTGTTGATGGACCAGCATGGACTAAAGCAGTCAGATTTTGAGCATGAAATAGGTCAAAGATCGTTAGTCAGCCGAATACTGAATGGAGAGCGGGCCCTGACGCTCGATCATATGCGCGCGCTGGCAAAACGCTTTAACCTCCCCGTATCAGCATTTGTAGATTAAGCACATATTCGTGTAGCCCGGCCGAGCGCATGCGACGCCGGGTTTGGCACCGAGTTACCCCGGAGTCGGCGCTGACGGCCTCGTCCGGGCTACATTTATTCCGCCCACGCGTTCTGGCGCTTCAACTCCTCGTTCACCTTGCCGTTAATCTCCTTCAACACAGCGGGAATATCGCCTTCGCAGCTGGCGTAGATTTTATTAAAGCCGTCGGCGGTGATTTGCCGCACCGGGATCCAATTTGGGATCTGTGGCATGTAGCGCCCCTCTTTGGCGTAGGTTTCCGCGAACACTTCCCAGCGCGGATCGTCATGATAATCTTTGATATTCAGCGTCTTGTTAATGGGCAGACGGACGATCGGCATTGAGGTGCTGTCGGTCGCCATACCGATCTTCTGCCCCTCAGGCGAGATCAAAAACTCAAGGAACCGCTTCGCCGCCGCTTTATGCTGGCTGGTCTTCATCAGGAATGCCGTGGTACCTTCCGCCATGGAGATGGCGCCGCCGGGGCCTGCCGGTGGTGGCACGACGGTGTAGGTTTCTTTGCCCGGATCTTTATCGAACAGCGCGATGTGGTACGGGCCGGAGGAGTACATTCCGGTCTGCCCGGAGCGGAACGAGGTGTTGGCATCGGCGGTGGTGTGGTTAATCGCTCCCGGCTGCGCCAGCCCTTCGCACACCATCCCGCGCATAAACGTCATCGCGGTGACCATCTCTTTGCTGTCCAGCGCCGCTTTAAATTTCCCCGGCTGCGTTGCCACCAGGTAGTTCGCTCCCGCCTGCCACAGATAGGACGATGAGAACGAGCTGGCATAGCCGCGGGTGGTCGCTAATGGCATGGTAAAGCCATAGGTGTCGTTTTTACCGTTGCCGTCCGGGTCGTCATGGGTAAACGCCTTCGCCACGTTTTTCAGCTCCTCCCAGGTGGTCGGGGCTTTCAGATTGAGCTTATTCAGCCAGTCCTGACGGATAAACAGCGCGTAGGTATGCGCAGAGGTTGGGACACCGTAATATTTCCCGTCCGGCAGTTGAGTGGATTTCCACGCCGCCTCATAGACATCGCCGCCGCCCTTTAGCTCACCCGGCTTAATTTCATCGACGATGCCGAGCTGCACCATCTGGCCGACGATAATCGCATCGTTGAACACCACGTCCGGCAGCGCGTTGCCGGTAGCCGCCCGTGCCAGACGCTGGTCGAAGTCGGTCACCGCGTTGAAGTATTTAATCGATATCCCGGTCTCTTTTTTAAACTGGTCCGCAAGCTGTTGGTAAATCACTTTTGAATCGTTGCTGGCGCGGATCCAGACATCCAGTTCTTCGCTGAAAGCATTATGTGAAAGGCTAATTAACAGGGCCAAACCCAGCGCTTTGGTTTTGAATTGCATATATTGACTCCGATTTTTTACGGTAGATATTTGCCATCCCTGAACAGAGGTAAGGATTGGTGAAAAAAGGAACGAAAATGATGATAGGAGCGTGACGATGATGAAACAATGTTTTGAAAATGTAATTGCAGGAATATCAGATAATGATGTGGATGAGTTCACAAGGAAAATCAGGCGATATTTATTCTCGATAATTTAACCGTATGAAAAGATTACCGTTATCGTTTTGTACTAAATAAACACGGGGGGATAGCAAGAGAATAAATTCGTGAGCGTGCTAGCCTTTTTCCGTGAAAGCGTGATCGCCAATGAATATTGCAGAAAAAAAAGAGCAATTTTTTGGCCCATTATTATTTCCCACCGCGATTGCGGCTTATTTTTCGCCATGCCGATCACGTTCCACCGCGCGTAAATGACAGCTTTGTCATTAACCTGTCACCGAGCAAACAGAGTCACCTCCGTAAAGTAGCCACATAGCCAGCCCCTTTTGATTCGGCTGAACAGGACGTGACATGTTTAAAGTAAAACAACTGACGCTGATGATGGCGTTCATTCTAGCCGGATGCACCTCGCTGGCACCGGATTACCGACAGCCGGAAAACGTAGTACCTCAGCAGTTTTCGCTGTCTCAGGGGGCGTTGGTGCCGAGCGGCGGCCAGTGGCAGGAAACCGGCTGGCAGACCTTTTTCGTCGACCCACAGGCGAAACGCCTGATTGATGTCGCCCTGCACAACAACCGTGATTTACGCATGGCGGTGCTGAACGTTGAAGCCGCGCGCGCGCAGTACAACGTGACCGACGCTGGCCGCTACCCGCAGCTTGATGGCTCGACGGGCGGCAGCTATGAAGGCGACCTGCAGGGAAAAAACGCCACCACTAAAAGCTATAGCGCGGGCCTGAACCTGAGCTTCGAGCTCGACTTTTTCGGCAAGCTGAAAAACATGAGCGAGGCGGATCGGCAGAGCTTTTTCGCCAGCCAGGCCGCCCAGCGGGCGGCGCAGATTGTGGTGGTGACGAACGTCTCGCAGGCATACTTCAACCAGCGGCGGCTAGCAGCCCAGTTGGCGATCGCCAAAGAGACGCTGCGTAACTACCAGCAATCCTACGCGTTTGTGGAACAGCAGCTGGTTACCGGTAGCACCAACGTGCTGGCGCTGGAGCAGGCGCGTGGGGTGATTGAAAGCACCCGTGCCGATATCGCCCAGCGCGAAGGTGAGCTGGCGCAGGCCAATCACGCGTTGCAGCAGCTGTTAGGCACCTACAACACCCCGCTAAGCGATGACGTGCAGAACGTCACGGCCGTGAAGCCACTGCCACTGCCAGCTAACCTGCCATCGACCATTCTGCTTCAGCGTCCGGACATCATGGAGGCCGAGCACCAACTGCGCGCGGCGGATGCCAATATCGGCGTGGCCCGCGCGGCCTTCTTTCCGTCGATAACGTTAACCAGCGGCATTTCGAGCAGCAGTTCGTCGCTCTCCAGCCTGTTCAATGCGGCAAGCGGCATGTGGAACTTCGTGCCGAAAGTGGATCTGCCCATCTTCAATGCCGGGCGTAACGAAGCCAACCTGGCACTGGCTAACGTGAAGCAGCGTCAGGCGGTGGTGAACTACGAACAGAAAATTCAGGCAGCCTTTAAAGCGGTGGCCGATGCGCTGTCGCTTCGCGAAAGCATCGAAGGCCAACTGGTGGCGCAGCAGCGTTATTTAGCGTCGCTGCAAATTACCCTGCAGCGCGCCCGCGGATTATATGCCAGCGGTGCGGTGAGCTATATCGAAGTGCTCGATGCCGAGCGCGCTATCTTCACCACGCAGCAGGCGATCCTCGATTTACTTTATTCCCAACAGGTTAACGAAATTAATTTATTCACCGCACTCGGTGGCGGCTGGAAAGCGTAACCCTTTATTCAGGAGATTCTCGATATGCGTAACGTAACGATGTTGGTTGGCGGAATGTTGATGGCGATGACGCTGAACGTTCAGGCCGCCGAAATGCAGCATGACGGACATGGCCAGATGATGGAAATGAATACCCAGCAGGCGGTTATTCAGGGTACCGGCGTGGTGCAGTCCGTGGATAAAGCGGCGAAAAAAATCACCATCGCCCACGAAGCCATTCCCGCCATTGGCTGGCCGGCGATGACCATGCGCTTTACCTATTCCGCGCCCACCGAAGCTATTAATCAGCTGAAAGAGGGCAGTCACGTGAACTTCTCCTTTATTCAGCAGGGGAACATCTCGCTGCTTCAGGATATTAAGTCAATCTGATGGCTAAATTAAAATATACGGCCGCCATTGTCTGTAGCCTGATTATTGGCGGCCTGGCGACGGCGGTGATAAGCCGCTTTATGGCGCCGAACGCCCAGGCTGAATCTCAGCCTGCCGAGCGTAAGGTGCTGTACTGGTACGATCCGATGAAGCCCGACGTGCGCTTCGATAAGCCGGGTAAATCGCCGTTTATGGACATGGACCTGGTGGCGAAATACGCCGATGAGGGCGGGGATGCGCAGTCGAGCGGCGTCCGTATCGACCCCACTCAGGTGCACAACCTGGGGCTGCGTACGGAGAAAGTCAGCAAGGGCCGCCTCAACTATGGCCAGACCCTTCCGGCGAACGTCAGCTACAACGAATACCAGTTTGTGATTGTCCAGGCGCGCGCCGAAGGGTTTACCGAAAAGGTCTCCCCGCTGACGGTGGGCGACAAAGTGCGTAAGGGCACGCCGCTGGTGGAGGTCACCATTCCTTCGTGGGTGGAAGCGCAGAGCGAATACCTGCTACTGGCAAGCTCAGGCGGCACGGCAAGCCAGCTGGATGGCGTGCTGGAACGTCTGCGGCTGGCGGGCATGCCGGAAGCGGATATCCAGCGGATGCGCAGCACACGCCGCGTACAGACGCGCTTTACCCTTACCGCGCCTATCGATGGCGTACTGACGGCCTTTAGTCTGAAAAGCGGTATGAACATCGCCAAAGACAGCGTGGTGGCGCAGATTCAGGGCATGGACCCGGTGTGGATCACCGCCGCCGTGCCGGAATCGATCGCTTATCTGCTTAAAGACTCCACCCAGTTTACGGTGGCTATCCCGGCCTACCCGGACAAAACCTTCCCGATCCAGAAATGGTCTATCTTGCCGAGCGTCGACCAAACCACGCGTACGCTGCAGGTGCGTTTGCAGGTGAATAACCCGGATGAACTGCTGAAGCCGGGGATGAACGCCTACCTGAAGCTGAACGCGCAAAGCGACGAGATGCTGCTGATCCCGTCTCAGGCGGTGATTGATACCGGCGATGAGCAGCGGGTGATTACGGTGGCGAGCAACGGTGAGTTTGTGCCGAAAAAGATCCAGGTGCTGCATGAATCTCAGCATCAGGCCGGCATTGGCGCGGGGCTATCGGAAGGGGAATCGGTGGTGCTGAACGGCCTGTTCCTGATCGACTCGGAAGCGAATATCAGCGGCGCGCTGGACAGAATGCGGCATACCGCTGACGCCCACGCTGGGCATTAAGGAGACGGTGATGATTGAATGGATTATCCGGCGCTCGGTCGCCAACCGTTTTCTGGTGATGATGGGCGTGCTGTTTTTGAGCCTCTGGGGCGGCTGGACCATCGTCAACACGCCGGTGGATGCGCTGCCGGATCTCTCTGACGTACAGGTGATCGTCAAAACCAGCTATCCGGGGCAGGCGCCGCAGATTGTTGAGAATCAGGTGACCTACCCGCTCACCACCACCATGCTGTCGGTGCCGGGCGCGAAAACGGTGCGCGGCTTCTCGCAGTTTGGCGATTCCTACGTGTACGTGATTTTTGAGGACGGCACCGACCTCTACTGGGCGCGTTCGCGCGTGCTGGAGTACCTCAACCAGGTGCAGGGTAAGCTGCCGCAGGGCGTGAGCTCGGAGATTGGCCCAGACGCTACTGGCGTGGGCTGGATCTTTGAATATGCGCTGGTGGACAAAAGCGGTAAGCACGACCTTGCCGAACTGCGTTCGCTGCAGGACTGGTTCCTCAAATATGAGCTGAAAACCATCCCGAACGTGGCGGAAGTGGCTTCCGTTGGCGGTGTGGTGAAGCAGTATCAGGTGCAGGTCGACCCGATGAAGCTCGCCCAATACGGTATCAGCCTTAGCGATGTGAAGCAGGCGCTGACCACCTCCAACCAGGAGGCGGGCGGTTCATCGGTGGAGATGGCCGAAGCGGAATATATGGTACGTGCCACCGGCTATCTCAAAAGCCTGGAGGACTTTAACCATATCGTCCTGAAGGCTGAAGCGAACGGCGTACCGGTCTACCTGAAAGACGTGGCGCGGGTGCAGGTCGGCCCGGAAATGCGCCGCGGTATCGCTGAAATGAACGGCGAGGGTGAAGTGGCGGGCGGCGTGGTGCTGCTGCGCTCGGGTAAGAACGCCCGTGAAGTGATTTCGGCGGTGAAAGAGAAGCTCGCCTCGCTGCAAAAAAGCCTGCCGGAAGGGGTTGAGGTGGTCACCACCTACGACCGCAGCCAACTGATTGACCGGGCCATCGACAACCTGCGCTCGAAGCTGATTGAAGAGTTTATCGTGGTGGCGGTGGTCTGCGCGCTGTTCCTCTGGCACGTGCGCTCGGCGCTGGTGGCGATCGTCTCGCTGCCGCTGGGCTTGTGCATCGCCTTTATTGTGATGCATTTCCAGGGGCTGAACGCCAACATTATGTCGCTGGGCGGGATCGCCATTGCTGTCGGCGCGATGGTGGATGCGGCGATCGTGATGATCGAAAACGCCCACAAGCGGCTCGAACACTGGCAGGAGGCGCATCCTGATGAGCCGATGGATAACGCTACCCGCTGGAAAGAGATCACCGATGCGGCGGTGGAAGTGGGGCCTGCGCTGTTTATCAGCCTGCTGATTATCACGCTGTCGTTTATCCCGATCTTCACCCTCGAAGGGCAGGAAGGGCGCCTGTTTGGTCCGTTGGCGTTTACCAAAACCTACGCCATGGCGGGGGCGGCGGCGCTGGCAATCGTGGTGATCCCTATCCTGATGGGCTTTTGGATCAAAGGTAAGATCCCGGCGGAAGCGCGCAACCCGTTGAACCGTTTCCTGATTGCGATCTACCACCCGCTGCTGCTGAAGGTACTGAAATGGCCGAAGTTCACCTTGCTGGTGGCACTGCTGTCAATCTTCACCGTGCTGTGGCCGCTTAGCAAAGTGGGCGGTGAGTTTCTGCCGAAAATTAACGAAGGTGACCTGCTGTATATGCCTTCGACGCTACCGGGAATTTCGCCGGGGCAGGCGGCGGTGCTGCTCCAGCAGACGGATAAGCTGATTAAGACAGTGCCGGAAGTGGCATCGGTGTTTGGTAAATCGGGGAAAGCGGAAACTGCGACCGACTCTGCGCCGCTGGAGATGATTGAAACCACCATTCAGCTCAAGCCGCAGGATCAGTGGCGGCCGGGGATGACGCTCGACAAGATTATCGACGAGCTGGATGCCACCGTGCGGCTGCCGGGGCTGGCGAACCTGTGGGTGCCGCCGATTCGTAACCGTATTGATATGCTCTCCACCGGGATTAAGAGCCCGATTGGGATCAAGGTTTCCGGTACGTCGCTGGCAGATATTGATGAAGCCGCCCAGCGTATTGAAACGGTGGCCAAAACCGTGCCGGGTGTGGTCTCTGCGCTGGCTGAACGGCTGGAGGGCGGGCGCTATATTGACGTTGATATCAACCGCGAGAAAGCCGCGCGTTACGGTATGACGGTGGGCGATGTGCAGCTGTTTGTCTCGTCGGCAATCGGCGGGGCGACGGTGGGGGAAACGGTGGAAGGCGTGGCGCGCTACCCTATCAATATCCGCTACCCACAGGGCTTCCGCGATGGCCCGACGGCGCTGCGTCAACTGCCGATTCTGACGCCAGCGAAGCAGCAAATCACCCTTGGCGACGTGGCGGAGGTGAAGGTGGTTTCCGGCCCGACGATGCTGAAAACCGAGAACGCGCGTCCGGCGAGCTGGATTTACATTGATGCCCGTGACCGCGACATGGTCTCCGTCGTGCATGACCTGCAAACGGCGATTAGCCGCAGTGTAACCCTGAAGCCGGGCACCAGCGTGGCGTTTTCCGGGCAGTTTGAGCTGCTGGAACATGCCAATAAGAAACTCAAGCTGATGGTGCCGATGACGGTGATGATTATCTTCATCCTGCTCTATCTGGCCTTTCGCCGGGTGGATGAAGCGCTGCTGATTCTGATGAGCCTGCCGTTTGCGCTGGTGGGCGGTATCTGGTTCCTCTACTGGCAAGGGTTCTATATGTCGGTGGCAACGGGAACTGGGTTTATCGCCCTGGCGGGGGTGGCGGCGGAGTTTGGTGTGGTGATGCTGATGTATCTGCGTCATGCGATTGAAGCCGAACCGCGGCTGCAAAAGGCTGATACCTTTAGCCCGCAGGCGCTGGACGAGGCGCTGTATCATGGGGCCGTGCTGCGCGTGCGGCCAAAAGCGATGACGGTGGCCGTGATTATTGCCGGGCTATTGCCCATACTATGGGGAACCGGGGCCGGTTCCGAAGTGATGAGCCGCATTGCCGCACCGATGATTGGTGGCATGATCACCGCGCCGCTGCTGTCGCTGTTTATCATTCCGGCGGCCTATAAATTGATATGGTTGCATCGCAACAGACGCAGCCGATAAGGTAGTCCGGCGCCGCTTCGCGGTGCCGGGAAATACACGGAGCTTCCCATGCACCACGTCCTCATTACTGGTGCCACCGGCCTTGTTGGTGGGCACTTACTTAATCTGCTTCGCCGGGAGTCACAGGTGGAATCCATCGTCGCGCCTACGCGCCACCCGCTGGAACACGCCTTTGGGATCGTCAACCCGCACGACCCGGATCTCAGCGCGGCGCTGGCGAAGGTTACCTCGCCCGTCGATACCGTTTTCTGCTGCCTTGGCACCACAATCCGCGACGCGGGCTCGAAGGCTGCTTTCAGCCACGTCGATTACGATCTGGTGCTGGAAACCGCCCGCTCCGGCCTGCGGCTGGGCGCACAGCAGCTGCTGGTGGTCAGCGCGATGGGAGCAAACGCGAACTCCCCCTTTTTCTACAATCGGGTGAAGGGGGAAATGGAAGCCGCGTTGATAGACCAGGGCTGGCCGCAGTTGGTTATCGCGCGACCTTCAATGCTGCTCGGTCAACGCGGTAAACCGCGCCTGAACGAGCGCCTGTTGGCGCCGCTGTTTAGCGTGCTGCCGGGGAACTGGAAGGCGATTGAAGCACATGATGTGGCAAAGGCGATGCTGAGTGCGGCAAGGCACCCGGGAAATGCGCAGGTTGAGATTCTATCGTCGCGTAAGCTGAGGGAAATCGCCCGGCAGTGAACCTGCCGGGCAAGGTGTGAGACGTTATTGAATTGGGGTGAACGCGGTGGTGACGCGCTTCACGCCGCTCACGCGGCTGGCGATATCGGCCGCGGCTTTACCTTCGCGGTCGGTGACCAGACCCATCAGGAATACTTCACCATTTTCGGTCGTCGCCTTCACGTTAGAGGATTTCACCTGATCGCTCGCCAACAGCTGGGAGCGGACTTTGGTGGTAATCCAGGTATCGGAAGACGAGGTACCGAGGCTAATCGGCTGGCCCTGGCGAATTTCGTTATACACTTCGGTTGCGCCATCAACGCCAACGGCGATCTGCTTCGCACGGGTGGCGAGGCTCAGATCCGGCGTCTGACCGGTCAGCAGCACTTTGCCCTGGTAGGCGGTCACGTTAATGCGCGTCTCTTTCTTAATTTGCGCATCTTTAGACAGGGCGCTGTTCACACGAACCTCCAGCGTGCTGTCATCCACCTGAGTTCCCACCGTGCGGGGGTCAGTTGCGGCCTTGGTACCGACTGCAGCCGTGCCGACAACGGCAGCAGCAATACATCCCTGGAGCAGCATTGCGGAAATAAGGACCGCGAGGGTCGAAATCACCTTCATTTGTTCTCCTTAGTCGTCCTGGTGTGGGAAAAGGGTGTTATCAATCAAATCACACAGACAGTTTACCGTGAGCATGTGCATCTCCTGGATACGGGCGCTGCGGTGCGATGGAATGCGGATTTCCACATCCTGTTGACCGAGTAGGCCCGCCAGTTCACCGCCGTCATAGCCGGTCAGGGCGACGATGGTCATGTCACGCGTGACAGCCGCTTCTACCGCTTTGACGATATCGCGACTGTTACCACGGGTTGAAATAGCCAGCAGAACATCACCAGCGTGACCCAGCGCACGCACCTGCTTGGCATAGATTTCATCATGCAGGCGATCGTTCGCTATTGCCGTTAAGACCACATTATCGGAATTAAGTGCAATCGCGGGTAAACCGGGACGCTCTGTTTCATAACGGTTAATCATGCAGGCAGCAAAATGCTGTGCGTTGGCGGCGGATGAACCGTTACCACAACAGAGAATTTTGTTGCCGTTCAGCAGCGACTGTACCAGGGTCATCGCAGCTCGGGAGATAGCGTCCGGGAGCGCTTCTGCCGCGGCGATTTGGGTTTGAATGCTTTCGGTGAAGCACACTTTGATTCTTTCGAGCACGATATCCCTTTACATTCTATGAGCTAAAAGCGTTTGAAAACCATTCGATTTCATTGCCAGTGAAGGCTATCACATCGAAACGGCAATCCACAGTGTCAAAACTCCCATTGTGGCGGGCAAGCCACAAGCGGGCAGTCTGTAACAGTTTGTTTTGTTTGCTCCGGGTCACACTGGCGGCGGCACCGCCGTAAAACCCCGAGCTGCGATAGCGAACTTCCACGAAAACCGTGACCGTCCCTTCCCGCATTATCAAATCAATTTCGCCGCTGCGCTCGCGCACGTTGGCGGCGATAAACGCCAGTCCTTGGCCTTCAAGCCAGCGACGCGCGCGCTGTTCCGCGGCGTCGCCAACCTGTTTTGTCGTTAACTGGCGGGGACTACCTGCCCCTGCTGGTATTTGAGCCATGATAACTTCCTGTTAATCACGCAGTCCTGGGTGGCGCTGAGATCGCCGGTATTGCCGTTCAGCTCAAAGCCCGGCACGCCGCGCATCTGCGCGAAGTGGTTAGCCAGCGCCCAGGCATCCGCGCCCATGGCGTACAGACGCGCCAGTGAATAGTCATTGTTCACCGCACGCAGCGCCTGCTGCATCAGCGCCGGGTTACTGCCAGCAAGCATGGGGATTTCGCTGTACTGCAGGCCTTCCATCTCCAGACGGAAATCCGGGCCAGCGGTGCCCTGTGCGCTGCGGGAGCTGGCGTACAGCATTGCGCCGCTCTGGCTACCGTTACGCATCGCAATCATCGGTTTGATAAAGGCGATCTCTTCCGGGGTTGCCAGAATATAGGCCGCGTCTACCTTGTTGCTGCCGGTGATTTGCGCGTCGGTCGGTGCGGCTGGAATGGTCAGGTTACCGATGGTGACGCCCTGCGGCTGAGACTGCGCGGAGATAACCGGGGTGCCGGACAGCGAGATACCGGAACCGCCGTTCACGCCGCCTTTCAGCTCGGACAGGGAGCCAAACTTCTGCTGTAAGACCGTACCGCCACCGATTTTGTGCCACTCGTCGGCGAAGGCCTGGGTGACGCGATCGCCGAGGGCGTTACGTGGCACCAGCAGCAGCGGAGACTGTTTGCCCTGGTCATGAATATGACGCGCCGCATCGCGGGCTTCATCTTCAGGCGACAGCGCGAAGTAGCAGATGTTAGCACGGTTGCTTACCGCTTCCGGCTGGTTCAGCGCCAGCACGTTCAGCGTGGTGTTGCTTTTCATCAGCTCTTCAACGTTGTTTTTCAGCAGCGGGCCAACCACCAGGCTGACGCCGTCCTGCTGCGCCTGTGCCAGAATCTGGTTCAGCGGCTGGGAAGAGGTGTCGTAGATTTTCAGCTCTGCCGATGGGTTTGCCGCTACGCTCGCGACGGGCTGCACTGCCGGTGTTTGAGCAGGAGCCGCCTCGGCCGCCGGTGCCTGAGCCGCAGGCGAGGCGGCGTTGTTGGCCTGCGCGGCCTGAACAGGAGCCGCTACTGGCGCCTGGCTTTGCGGCGTAGTCAGGTCGGCCACTTCAGCCTGAGATGGGCTAACCACGGCGGCGGTCGCTGCCTGCGCGACCTGTTCCGGTACCGCGCTGCCGCTCACTGGCATGGTGCCGTTCTTCGCGGCTTCAAAGCCTTGCTGGATGGTACGGCCAAACACCGCTGCCTGGCCGTTTAACGGCAGCAGCAGGGCGATTTTGTTGACCGACGCCGGCTTAAAGTTCTGCACGTTCGCCAGCTGTGATGGCAGCACTTTCGCGCCTGGGTTCTGCGGATAACGAGTCTGCCAGTCTTTAATACCGGCTTTCAGCATATCAGGATCGTTGCGGTTATCGAACCAGACGCGCTGCAGATCGAGCCAGCCTTGCAGCACGTTTTCATCCGCATTGATCACCAGCGCGTTGGCCTGCTCCTGGGTCATGGAGGAAAGCGCCTGCCAGGTGGCGTCGCTGTTTTGCTGTCTTTCCGGCTGAGTGGTCAGCAGCGGTGCCTGGGCAATCAGGGCACGCAACAGCGTCAGGGACGGTTTACCCTGCTCGGCGCTGATGGTGTCCTGCCAGAAACGCGCCTGCAGCGCACTGTCGAAATCATCAGCTTTCAGCTTTTGCAGCAGCGCCTGTGCGCCAGCGTAATCTTTCTGCGCTAGCTTCAGTTCAACCGCTAACAGCGCCTGTTCCTGACGCTGGGCTGCGTTCAGTTGCTGCGGCAGCTGATTGAACAGCTCCAGCGCCTGCTGGCTCTTGCCTTCCTTCAGCAATGAACGAATGGCGAGTAATTGCCAGTTGGTCTTGCTATCATTCGAGCTTTGCTGCATCTGCTGCAGATAAAAGCCGGAGTCAGCCTGCGTCGCGCCCTGAAGTTGGGCTGCACTCTGATCGGGGGCCTGGGTGCCACAGCCTGCAAACAGCAGCGCTGCCAGGACGACCGGCAGACAGCGCGCGGCTTTCATACGAGAAAATGTTGAGGGTACCATTCTGTATCCAGTAATATTTTTTACGCAATGCTCAATATTAAATCGGCAATACGGACGAAACAATGAAACAACACGAATCGGCGGATAATTCTCAAGGCCAACTCTTTATTGTACCTACTCCTATCGGAAATTTGGCTGATATTACCCAACGAGCGCTCGAAGTATTGCAAGCTGTTGATTTAATTGCGGCTGAAGACACCCGTCATACAGGTTTATTGCTGCAACACTTCGCCATTAACGCCCGTTTGTTTGCCTTACACGATCACAATGAGCAACAAAAAGCGGAAACGCTGGTGGCGAAACTGAAGGAAGGGCAGAACATCGCGCTGGTTTCTGACGCCGGAACGCCGCTTATCAACGACCCTGGCTACCATCTGGTGCGTACCTGTCGCGAAGCGGGTATCCGCGTGGTGCCGCTGCCGGGCCCATGTGCGGCGATTGCTGCCCTGAGCGCTGCCGGTCTGCCGTCGGACCGTTTCTGCTACGAAGGCTTCCTGCCCGCTAAATCTAAAGGTCGTCGCGACACGCTGAAAGCCATCGAAGCCGAGCCGCGTACGCTGATTTATTATGAATCCACCCACCGTCTGCTCGACAGCCTGGAAGATATGGTCGCCGTCTGGGGTGAATCCCGCTACGTGGTGCTGGCGCGCGAACTGACCAAAACCTGGGAAACCATTCACGGTGCGCCGGTAGGCGAACTGCTGGCATGGGTGAAAGAAGATGAAAACCGCCGTAAAGGCGAGATGGTGCTGATTGTAGAAGGGCACAAAGCGCAGGAGGACGAACTGCCTGCCGACGCGCTGCGCACCCTGGCGTTGTTACAGGCTGAACTGCCACTGAAGAAGGCGGCGGCGCTGGCGGCGGAAATCCACGGCGTGAAGAAGAATGCGTTGTATAAGTATGCGCTGGAGCAGCAGGGGGAGTAGGTAAAAAGCCTGAAAACCTGCGCAATATAGAATCTGAAATACAAAAGGGGCTCGGTATTTCCGGGCCCCTTTGTATCAGCGCTTAGGCCGTAGCCGCTACGCCCGTCTGAATTCTCTGCGCCGAGCCGCAGACGTTGATTTTGTTTCTGACCACTTCCTTCATCGCATCCATCCCCACTCGCATGTAGTAGCGCGGATCGTTACCTTCCGGGTTCTCAGCAAACCACTGCTTCACCGCATCAGCAAAGGCGATTTTGAGTTCGGTCGCGACGTTAACTTTGCAGATGCCTAGCTCAATTGCCTGGCGAACAAACTCGTCGGGAACGTCGCTGGCGCCGTGTAGAACTAGCGGAACATCGACCACCTTGCGGATCTCTTCCAGGCGCTTGAAATCGATTTTCGGGCGCTTGGTGTAAAGGCCGTGGGCGGTGCCGATGGCGACGGCCAGGCTGTCTACGCCGGTCATCTCAACGAAGCGGCGCGCTTCTTGTGGGTCAGTAAAGAAGGCGCTCTCTTCATCGACATTCATATCATCTTCTACACCGCCAAGCCGCCCCAGCTCTGCTTCAACGCTGCAGTCGTTGTGGTGGCAAAAATCGACCACGGATTTCACCAACTGTACGTTTTCATCAAACGGGTAGTGGCTACCGTCAATCATTGCACTGCGTACCCCCGCGTGCACTTTGCGGCGGATATCGGCCAGCGATTCGTGGTGATCGAGGTGCAGAGCCAGGGGAAAATCGTAGCTGGCGGAGTAGGCTTCGCACAGCGCGTAGATCTCTTCAAAGGCAATGTGCTTAAAGGTCCCTGGCGTACCGGCGAGGATCACCGGGGATTGCATTTCGTTGCACACCTCAAGGATCGCCTGGATCGTTTCGGCGTTGTGGATGTTAAACGCGGGAACCGCATAGCCCTTTGCCTGGGCGTCCTGGAGCAGGTATTTCGTAGAAATAATAGCCATGATTCAATCCTCTTAGCCGCGCCATGGGTGAATGTTGACGCCCTGTACCACGCGGTTAACCGTGCCGCTAGCGGAAGGCGTGTCCGGCGTGATGCCGGCGTTGATGGACTCCGACAGCGCAAAAATCTGGGCGTACATCAGGAAACAGAAAGCCTGCTCGACGTCGCTAAATGGACGCGACGGCGGCAGAAGAATGTGAGGGCCCGCGCCGATTGCCTCGTCGGCATCGGAGGCAATGGCCACTACACGCATCGCGAGCTGGTCACGGCGCAGTTCTGCCAGCAGATCCAGATCGTACTGGCGCGTGTAAGGATGGCTGGAGACAAACATTACGATCAGCGTTTCGCTATCGACCAGCGATTTAGGGCCATGACGGAAGCCGGTAGAGGAGTCATAGAATGCGGCAATTTTACCGGCGGTTAACTCCAGCACTTTCAGCGCGGATTCACGCGCGGTACCCTGCAGGCCGCCGCTGCCCAGATAGACAATGCGTTTCCACGACTGCTGACCGAACACGCCCTGCGCGCCGTCTCCCAGTTCGTTCAGGATGGTCCGGCAGCGTCTGGCGACATCTTTGAAGGTATGGCTGTTAATCACGTCAGCGGCGAAGACTGATAGGCAGCTTGCCATCATGGTGGTGATGCTGCTGGTCATGGCAAAGCCACGGTCGTGGGTTTCGGCAGGCATCAGCAGCACCAGCGCGTTAGCGCTCTGGCGAGCATTCAGATACAGGCTGCCCGCTTCGTTGCAGGTGATCACCAGGTGGTAACACTCAGGAACCAGCTGATTGACCAGATCGACTGCCGCGACGCTCTCAGGGCTGTTGCCCGAGCGGGCGAATGACACCAGCAGAAGCGGGCCTTCGGTTCTCAGGTAATCCAGCGGGTTTGACACCAGATCGGTGGTGGGGATCGAACGAAAATCTTTACCGCTATGATGGCTGAGCCACGGGGCGATCATATCGCCAATAAAGGCTGAGGTGCCTGCGCCAGTGAGGACGATCTGCAGATCGCGGCGATTTAACAGCGGAGCAAGAAAGTTGTCGATCGACTGACGGGTGCTATCGATCTGCGCCAGAGAACGTAGCCAGCTATCAGGCTGCTGATGGATTTCTTCTTCAGTCCAGGAACGGGTTCTGGTGCGAGACGGGGTGTAGGTTTCTGACATAACGCAATCCTTAATCGTATGAACTCAGCATCAGAAGGTGGTGCTGCTCATGTTTATCTTTCGTTTCGTTTCATTTTAATGCTTTCTTGGTTGATTAAAATCTACAGAAAAGAAATCGAAAGTTCAATCTGGAAAATAAAAATAAAACGAAAAATTAGAGATGGGAGCAATTTTTGTTTTATTTATTTTTATTATTCAATGCGTTACATTTTTATTGGTAGAGGGTTTTGATTCTGACAAGAAAGGAAAAGAAAGATCCCCGCGGGGCGGTGCAGGGACCTTTACGTTAGACAATGAAAGGTTAAAGGTTTAGCGGTGTGCCTTTGAGCCAGATTTGTCGTACCTGAAGCTGGGCGTTAAGCGCAATCACATTCGCCTGCTTTCCGACGGCAATCGACCCAAGGTGGTCATCCACGCCGAGGAGCTGCGCGGGATGCAAAGAGGCCATACGAATCGCCTCTTCTGTGCTGATGCCAGCCATCTCCACCATATTTCTGACCGCGGCATCGACCGAGAGCGTACTGCCAGCCAGGCCACCGGAGGGTGTTCGCACAATGCCATTGCGCATCTCGACGTCGTAACCGCAGATGTCGTATCGCCCGTCGGGCATTCCGGCTGCCCGCATTGCATCGGTGATTAGCACCGTGCGCTCCGGGGCGCAGTGAGCGCATAGCCGTATGGCCGCCGGGTGCACGTGGTGCCCGTCGGCAATCAGTTCAAGCCAGGCGCGAGAATCGGTCAGGCCCGCGCCGACCATACCGGGCTCCCGGTGATGCAGACCGGTCATGCCGTTAAAGCAATGCACCAGCCCATCCGCACCGGCATCAAAGGCAGCAACGGTCTGCGCGTGGGTAGCGGCGCTATGGCCGAGCATCACGCGAACGCCGCGCCGCTTCAGATGTGCGATGGCCTCCAGCGCTCCGGCTTTTTCCGGCGCCAGCGCGACCACTCGAAGTGTGTTTTGCGAGTGGGCAATCAACCTATCCAGCTCGTGGGTGTCCAGCTCGCGAAACAGTTCGGGTGGGTGTGCGCCCTTGTTCTGGGGTGTAAAGTACGGCCCCTCCAGGTAGCTTCCCAGCACTATCGCTCCCTTGCCCCCCGTTTGCATGCGCAGGGCGATTCGCCCCAGCGCACTTTCGATAGCAGGAAGCGGGGCCGTGACGGTAGTGGGTAGCCAGGCACCGACCCCCTCGCAGGCTTTGTGTATCGCCAGCGTCTCCAACGTGCGTGGATCGTCATCCATCACATCTAAGCCTGCACCGCCGTGAACGTGGAGGTCGAGATAGGCCGGACACAACAGGTCAGCGTCACGGGTGGTTATACCGGCTGGAATCGGCGTAATTTGCGCTATCTGACCCTCAACGAGATGGATCTGATGGTCGTCCAGCCAGCCGCTTTCGCTCAGTACCCTGCGTGCGCGCAGCACCTGAGTCATATGCCTTCCTCTACCGCAACTTCTTCGCGGCAGTTTTTTAGCTCATCGACCAGACTGGTCAGCCCGCGATGCCCGCACTCTAGCGCCTGAAGCCTAAACGCCGTGCTGCTTAACCCTTCACGTTCCAGCACCATTTCCAGTAGCAGTTGGAGATTGGTCCCGGTGATCACTTCGCTGCCCGGTTTCTGCATGGCGAGCGTCGATGCCACGCGGAAAGGCGTTCCGCCTAATAAATCGGTCAGAAAAACGATATCCTGCTGAGAGTCTAGCTGAGCCATCGCGGCTTCCAGTTGCGACGTGAGCAACGCGGTCGTTGAGGCTTCGGGAAAATCGATAGCGATAAACTGCGGCTGCTCGCCCAGGATCTGTTTCATCGCTTGTTCCAGACCGGTCGCGAAACCACCGTGCCCACAAAGAATAATGCCTAACATTGTGACCTCTTTTACTTACAGGAAATGGGCAAACTTGCCGACAACGCCTAACAGCACGGTGATCCCAATCAGACGCAGCGGGCTCCAGCCACGACGTACCAGCCAGAACATGGTCATGGTGTAAACCAGCGGCAGGAACGCGGGCATCAGTTTATCAATCACGTCGGTCTGCAGTTTGACGACGGCATCCCCGGCGGTAATCTCAAGCGTCGTGGCTAAGCGAACGTAGGTGGCAACCAGTGCGCCAATCACCGTCATCCCAACGATAGATGCCGCATGGCCGACCTTCTGGGTGTTCGCCTTAATTAACGGGATCGCGGCGACCCCCATGCGATAAGCATAGTGGGCAAGGCCAAAGCGCAGGCCCAGGTGCACGATGTTGAACATCACAATAAAGACCACGGCCCCCAGAATGGATCCCTGAAGCGCCAGGCTTGCGCCAATACCGCCGCAGATAGGCAGCAACGTGAGCCAGAACATCGCATCACCGATGCCGCCTAACGGTGCGCCGACCGCGATTTTGGTGCTTTGAATACTGTTAACGTCCTGCTTGGAACGCTCCATCGCCAGAATAATGCCGATAACAAAGGTGACCAGGAAAGGGTGGGTGTTGAAGAATCCCATATGTCCTTTCATGGCGCGCGCCAGGTCGCGTTTATTGGTGTGGATCTTTTTCAGGGCCGGCAGTAGGCCATACAGCCAGCCGGATGCCTGCATACGTTCATAGTTAAAAGAGGCCTGCAGCAGCATGGAACGCCAGGCCACACGGTTGATGTCTTTGCGCGTTAGCTCAGCGCCAATGGACTGATCTTCATAGACGTTTTCGTTTACGCCGCTCAGCAGCGTCTCTTCGCTTTCGGCAACATTCGGCAGGGTGGTTTGATTAGATGCCATCTTCAAATTCCTCTTTCTGTGCCTGAGACACTTTAGGTTCCGGGTTCTTGCGCAGCAGATCGATCATCGCCATCGCCAGCGCGGCAGCGGCAATTGCCAGTACCGGCAGCTTGAGCCAGGCAGCGGCGACAAAACCGATGATGAAGTAAGGGATGTAGACGTTTTTCATCATGATTTTCAGCAGCACGGCAAAGCCGATCGCCGGCATGATGCCGCCCGCCACGCCGAGGCCATCGATCAAACGCTCAGGCAGAACGCTCATCGCGGTTTTGGCATGCTCCGCGCCGAAGTAAATCGGTAAAAAGGCGCATAAGAAGTAGAAGGTGCCTAACGCTAACAGCGCCAGGTAGTTAACGCGTTCAATGCCCTGAGTATCCGCGTTTGAGGCCATGCGGTCACAGCGTGACATGACGCCCGACATGACTGAAAACAGGAAAGTAATCCCCATCTGTACCGCGACGGCAAACGGCACGGCAACGCCAACGGCGACGTCGGGCTTCACTCCGGTGGTAATGGCGAACGTGGTGCCAACGATGGTACCGATAATAACGTTAGGCGGTTGTGCGCCGGCAAGCGGTGCCAGGCCCATCCAGACCAGCTCCAGCGTCCCGCCGGTCAGAATACCGGTATGCAGATCGCCGAGAATCAGGCCGACCAGCGGCCCCAACACCACAGGGCGATGCAGGTGCGTCAAACCGTTAAACATATCCAGGCCTGCGATAAAGGCGAGGATGCCTAGCGCAAATGCCTGTAGTAAGTTGATTTCCATCGCAATTACCTCAGATAAGTTTATAGAGATCTAACGCGGGTTCGGTGGGAACGCCCTGGACGAAGCATTCAACGCCTTCGGTTTTCAGCCCGTTGAACGCCTGGGTATCGTTAGCATCAATAGAGACCGTTTTGGCGATTTGCTTTTTGCCTTCGGCATAGTGCATGTTGCCAACGTTGATGCGTTTAACCGGTACGCCGCCTTCAACCAGCGTGAGGAAATCAGCTGGATTTTTGCAGACCAGTAAGATTTTCTGACGATCTGCGGCGCGGTGAATGTTGTCGATCACCTTCTGCAGCGTCCAGAAACGGACGGCGATCCCTTCGGCCAGCACCATCTCCATCAGGTTTTGCTGTACGGAGTCTTCTGCGACCTCATCGTTGGCAACGAGCACCAGGTTTGCCCCCGCAAACCCTACCCACTGCACCCCGACCTGACCGTGAATCAAACGTTCATCAATACGGCTTAACACAATGTTCGGCATAGCATTTTCCTCTTAATCGTTATTCGCTATCGGATTTGTCGCCCTGACAGGCGGCGTGGTACTGGCGTAAAACGTCCTGAATATGGTCGATAATGAGCGCGTGCGGCGTGGCGCTCAGGCTCCCTTCACGGACTCTGGCGTACTGCAAAGGGAGATACTGGCTTATCAGCGGCAGTGGAATCGGGGTATCCGCCAGATTGCGTACCAGCCGTTCGTAGGCGCTGTCGACCTGAGTATCAGGCCAGTAGTAGCGCATGCGGTCTGAGTAGCTATAGCTCCGTGCCAGCCGACGTGTATTGCTGTCGCCGTGGTAGTGGCTCTGCCAGTATTCGGGACGGTCCTGCATGACGTTTTCCAGCTCGCGTCGCAGACCGGAAATAGCCTTAGCAGGCAGCAACTCTTCTTCAATTCCTGCCAGTGAGAACAGCGCTTCGCGCAGAGCGAAGGTGAGTGCCGGGCCGACTTTCAGAATGGCAAAATGGTCAATCACCAACTGGCGAAGGGCGTGCGGCGTTTGATAGTCGGTGGAGTGTGCTTCAAAGACCATCGCGGGGTGAGATTCCACCATTTTGCTCAGCGCCACGGCTTTTTGCGGCTGATAGTCAATGACGTTGGTGTGATCGAACTCAACGCCGGGCTGAACTACTAAGGCGACGATACGCGGCCAGAGGTCAGCAAGCCCTTGCGCTTCAAAAGCATGATGATGGGCTTGCAGCGTGGCCTGCGCCGCTTCCGGCGTGGTGACGGCAAGTTCAGTGAGCGCTTCATGCGCGCCGCCCGGTACCGGAACCTCGGTGCCAATGACGTACACGAGGTCAGCGTGACCAAAATGCATTTTGCAGGTAGCTTCGGCAATGGCGGCGAGTCGCGCGGCGCGTTCTGCGACGATGGCATCGGTCAGCGGGACGGGGTCGTCAGCGCAGGACATGCTGCAATCAAGGTGGATTTTTTTGAATCCGGCGGCCACATAGCTTTTGATAAGCTCATCGGCATTGGCCATTGCCGTGGCGGCAGGCAGCGTTTGCCAGCGGTTTGGGCCGAGGTGATCGCCGCCGAGAATCAGCTGTTCGCGCGGCAACTGTAATGTATCAGCGAGTTGATGAACGAAACGGTGAAAATCAGCGGGCGTCATACCGGTATAGCCGCCAAACTGATCGACCTGGTTGGAGGTGGCTTCAATCAGTAATGGGCTGTGGTTTTGCAACGCCAGGCGCATTGCGGATTCCAGCACCAGCGGATGCGCTGAACAAACGGCGTAAATGCCCTTTGCGTTCCCCCGTTTGTGTTGTTCCACCATTTCTATGAGATGTTTCACTTTCCTCTCCGTATTCGATGGTTTTAATTTTTATCTTTCGTTTTATTTCACTTTATAGTGCATTACGTCATTTAAAAAATAAAACGAAAGGTTTTCATTTTCCGATCTGTTTCACAAAAGAAACGTAATGAAAGATTTGTATGGCCGATGATACGGGGCAAGTGCCATTTCTTGCGCTTGCAATCTGCTAAAAGAAAGGCGTTAATAGAACAATCGAAATGAAACGAAAGATTGGATTAAGGGATTCATTATGAGCAGCACGGATTCGTCCGCAGAAAAGCGCATCACAGGCACCAGTGAAAGGCGTGAACTCATTATTCAGCGCTTGCGCCAGCAAGGAAGCGTACAGGTTAACGATCTTTCCACTCACTTTGGCGTATCTACCGTCACTATCCGTAACGACCTGGCGTTCCTTGAAAAGCAGGGGATTGCGGTGCGTGCCTACGGCGGAGCGTTGATCTGTGACGGCAGCCAGCCTGGAAATGAGCCTTCGGTTGAGGATAAAAGTTCGCTGAATACCGCGATTAAACGACGTATTGCTGAAGCGGCGGTTCAACTGATAAAACCGGGGCATCGTATTATCCTCGACTCGGGGACCACCACGTATGAGATCGCGCGTCGCCTGCGTCAGCATACGGACGTCATTGCCATGACGAACGGTATGAACGTAGCTAATGCGCTGCTGGATGCCGAGGGCGTTGAGCTGCTGATGACCGGCGGACATCTGCGTCGTCAGTCACAATCGTTCTATGGCGATCAGGCGGAGCAGTCGCTGCAGAATTACCATTTCGACATGCTGTTCCTTGGCGTGGATGCTATCGACCTTGAGCGTGGGATCAGTACCCATAATGAAGATGAGGCGCGGCTGAATCGCCGGATGAGCGAAGTCGCAGAGAAGATCATTATCGTCACCGATTCCAGCAAATTTAACCGCTCCAGTCTGCATAAGATTATTGATATGCAGCGCGTGGATATGATCATCGTCGACGAAGGTATTCCGGCGGAAAGTCTGGAAGGGCTGCGCAAAAGCGGTATCGACGTCACGCTGGTGGCGGCATCGGAATAAAAAAACCGGGATAGCGGTGGTGCTATCCCGGTTGTTATCAGGCAGGGGCGCGATTAGTGCATCAGGTCACCGGTGCCGGGTTAAACACCGCCAGCTGGTTATGCAGCCCCCACTGATCCGAGAAGGTTTTCTTCCGCCCGCTCGCCACGTCGAGAATAAACTCAAACAGCTTGGTGCCCACATCCTCAATGGTCTCTTCGCCCGTCGCAATGGTTCCGGCGTTGATATCCATTAAGTCATACCAGCGGTTCGCCAGCTCCGTGCGGGTAGCCATCTTAATGACCGGCACCGCCATCAGGCCGTACGGCGTACCGCGACCGGTGGTGAAGACCTGCACGGTAATGCCAGAGGCCACCTGTTGGGTGCCGCAGACGAAATCGCTTGCCGGGGTGGCGGCATAAATCAGGCCGCGTTTGGTCGGGCGCTGGCCCGGTGATAGCACTTCCACAATGGCGCTCTTGCCTGATTTGGCGATAGAGCCCAGTGCTTTTTCTACCACGTTTGCCAGACCGCCTTTCTTGTTGCCCGGAGACGGGTTGGCGCTGCGGTCGGTTTGGCCCATATCGAGGTAGTTATCGTACCAGGCCATCTCTTCCAGTAGGCGTTTACCGACCTCTTCGTTGATGGCGCGCGGGGTGAGCAGGTGGATCGCATCACGTACTTCGGTGACTTCCGAGAACATGACGGTTGCGCCGCAGCGGACCAGCAGGTCAGACGCGTAGCCCACCGCTGGGTTGGCGGTGACGCCGGAGAAGGCATCGCTGCCGCCACACTGCATCCCAACGACCAGTTCAGACGCCGGGCAAGTTTCACGCTGGCGTTTATTGAGTTTTTCCAGGTGGCGTTCAGCTACCTGCAGAATGTCGTCGACCATCGATCTAAAGCCGACATGCTGTTCGTCCTGCAGGCGCACAATGCTGGCACTGTCGACCGGGATGCTCTGCACATCTTCGGTCCCTTGCAGCAGGCGTTCTGGCTGCAGTTTTTCGCAGCCGAGGCCGACCACCATCACTTCGCCGCCAAAGTTCGGGTTCAGGGCGATGTTATGAATGGTACGAATGGGCACGATGGCCGCCGGGGCGTTAATCGCCACGCCGCAGCCGTACAGGTGGTTAAGGCCTACCACGCCGTCGACGTTCGGGTATTTTGGCAGCAGATCGCGCTCAATAATCTTGACCACGTAATCCACCACGCCGGCCACGCAGTGCACGCTGGTGGAGATGCCCAGCAGGTTTTTGGTACCGACGCTGCCGTCGGCGTTGCGGTAGCCTTCGAAGGTGTAGCCTTCCAGCGGCGGCAGCGCTTCCGGCACTTTGGTGGCCAGCGGGAGCGTGTTCAACGGCGGTGCTTCCGGCAGAATGACCGTGGACTCATCAATCCAACTGCCCTTCACGATATCGCGAACGGCATAGCCGATGACCTCGCCGTAGCGGATAATTTCGCCGCGTTCGGGAATATCTACCAGAGCTACTTTATGCCCCTGGGGAATATGCTCAATTAATTCCAGACCATCAGGAAAACGTGTTCCTGCTTTTAATCCGTTATCGTTAACAATAATCGCCACATTATCAGTGTTGTGCACTTTAATATAAAAGGCAGTCGGCGATTCTTGTCTGATTTCAATGTTAGCCATTGTCCAGTATTCTCCAGCCAGCGGGGCAAAAAATAAAAGATAGAAGTGTCAGGGTTTTCATTATTGAAAATAAGAACACTTTGATTATGGAATAAAGCATGTCAGGTGTTGAAGTTTAAAAATGTGATTGAGATCACTTATTATTGTGGTGCCCCGTGGCGCAAGGGTATCAAAGCGTGAAATTGTGCATCAGCGCCCAGTGTTATGTGCATATGTATAATTAAAAGATTTTTAAAAGCGTTGAGATTGTGTGTTTGCACAATGTATGGCGCTGGTTTCCTGATTATACTGAATCCCGATTTCATAGTGTCTTATTGGTTTATTTAGTCGCTTGTTATCAATTAATAATCAGCGAAATATGCCTTAATAATAAAAATACAATTAAGGTGCTCTGTACCCCCGAGGATAATAAAATGATACATGATACTGCTGATGTTTCTGGATCAACGAAAGGAATGCCGACTCGTTATTTAATTTTGTTAGTTATTTTTATTGTTACGGCCGTTAACTATGCTGACCGCGCCACGCTCTCCATTGCCGGTACATCGGTGGCGAAAGAGCTGGGGCTGAGCGCGGTAGAAATGGGGTATATCTTCTCTGCGTTCGGTTGGGCTTATTTGCTCATGCAGATCCCCGGTGGTTGGTTACTGGATAAATTTGGTTCGAAGAAAGTGTACACCTACAGCCTGTTCTTCTGGTCGCTGTTCACTTTCCTGCAGGGCTTTGTTGGCTTCTTCCCATTAGCGTGGGCAGGCGTCTCCATGTTCTTTATGCGCTTTATGCTGGGCTTCTCCGAAGCGCCATCTTTCCCAGCGAACGCCCGTATTGTGGCGGCCTGGTTCCCGACTAAAGAGCGTGGCACCGCGTCCGCTATCTTTAACTCTGCGCAGTATTTTTCGTTAGCGTTGTTCTCTCCACTGCTGGGCTGGCTGACCTTCGCCTGGGGCTGGGAACACGTCTTTACCGTGATGGGGGCGATTGGCTTCGTGCTGACCGGGATGTGGGTGAAGTTTGTTCATAACCCGACTGACCATCCGCGTATGTCTAAAGATGAGCTGAAGTTTATTGCGGATAACGGTGCTGTGGTCGATATGGACCATAAAAAGCCGGGCAGCGATGCGGCAAAAGGTCCGAAGCTGGAGTACATCAAGCAGTTACTCAGCAGCCGTATGATGTTAGGTATCTTCTTTGGTCAGTACTTCCTGAACACCATTACTTGGTTCTTCCTCACCTGGTTCCCGATTTACCTGGTGCAGGATAAAGGGATGTCGATTCTGAAAGTAGGGCTGGTGGCATCTATCCCGGCGCTGTGTGGCTTTGCCGGTGGCGTGCTGGGCGGTCTGTTCTCTGACTACTTGATCCGCCGTGGCTGTACGCTGACCTTTGCTCGTAAGCTGCCTATCGTGCTGGGCATGCTGTTGGCATCGACGATTATTCTGTGTAACTACACCGATAACACCGCGCTGGTGGTAACCCTGATGGCGCTGGCATTCTTCGGTAAAGGCTTTGGTGCACTCGGCTGGCCGGTTATCTCCGATGTGGCACCGAAAGAGATTGTTGGGCTGTGCGGCGGGCTGTTTAACGTCTTCGGCAACGTGGCGTCTATCGTCACTCCGCTGGTGATTGGCTATATCGTGAGTGAGCTGCACTCCTTTAATGGCGCACTGATTTTTGTAGGCTGCTCTGCGCTGATGATGATGGTTTGCTACCTGTTCGTGGTGGGCGACATCAAACGTCTGGAACTGCGTAAGTAAGCCACGACTAACTTAAGGTAATGAAAATGGATAACGCGATTTTCCCTAACAAATTCAAAGCGGCACTGGCTGCCAAACAGGTTCAGATTGGCTGCTGGTCCGCACTCTCCAGCCCAATCAGCACCGAAGTGTTAGGACTGGCCGGTTTCGACTGGCTGGTACTGGACGGTGAACATGCGCCGAACGACGTGACGACGCTCATCCCGCAGCTGATGGCCTTAAAAGGCAGCGCGAGCGCACCGGTGGTGCGTATCCCGACTAACGAGCCGGTGATTATCAAGCGCATGCTGGATATCGGTTTCTACAACTTCCTGATCCCGTTCGTAGAAACCGAAGAAGAAGCCGCGCAGGCGGTCTCCTCTACCCGCTATCCGCCAGAAGGCATTCGCGGTGTGTCCGTTTCGCATCGCGGCAACATGTTTGGCACCGTGCCGGATTACTTCGCGCAGTCCAATAAGAACATCACCATCCTGGTGCAGATCGAGAGCCAGCTTGGCGTCGATAACGTTGATGCCATTGCCGCTACCGACGGCGTTGACGGGATCTTCGTTGGCCCAAGCGACCTGGCCGCCGCGTTAGGCCATCTGGGCAACGCTTCTCACCCGGAAGTGCAGCAGGCGATTCAACACATTTTCGCCCGTGCCAAAGCGCACGGTAAGCCGAGCGGCATTCTGGCACCGGTAGAAGCCGATGCGCGTCGCTATCTGGAGTGGGGCGCAACCTTTGTGGCGGTCGGCAGCGATCTGGGCGTGTTCCGCGCCGGTACGCAGAAGCTGGCTGACGCCTTCAAGAAGTAACCACCACCGAATACATACACATTTGAGGAAATGACGATGAAAGTTGGTTTTATTGGCCTGGGTATCATGGGTAAACCGATGAGTAAAAATCTGCTGAAAGCAGGTTACTCGCTGGTGGTTTCTGACCGTAATCCTGAAACGATCGCTGAAGTGATCGCCGCTGGTGCCGAAACGGCAACCACGGCAAAAGCGATTGCCGAGCAGTGTGATGTGATCATCACCATGCTGCCAAACTCCCCGCACGTGAAAGACGTGGCGCTGGGCGAAAACGGCATTATCGAAGGCGCGAAGCCGGGCACCGTGCTTATCGACATGAGTTCGATTGCTCCGCTGGCCAGCCGTGAAATTAGTGATGCGCTGAAGGCGAAGGGCGTTGAGATGCTTGATGCGCCGGTCAGCGGCGGCGAGCCAAAAGCCATCGACGGTACGCTGTCGGTGATGGTGGGCGGTGATAAAGCTATCTTCGATAAATACTACGACCTGATGAAAGCGATGGCGGGTTCGGTGGTACATACCGGCGACATCGGTGCGGGTAACGTGACCAAGCTGGCAAACCAGGTGATCGTGGCGCTGAACATTGCGGCGATGTCTGAAGCGCTGACCCTGGCAACCAAAGCGGGCGTTAACCCGGATCTGGTGTATCAGGCTATTCGCGGCGGCCTGGCAGGCAGCACCGTGCTGGATGCGAAAGCACCGATGGTGATGGACCGTAACTTCAAGCTGGGTTTCCGTATCGACCTGCATATTAAAGATCTGGCGAATGCCCTGGATACCTCGCACGGCGTTGGCGCACAGCTGCCGCTGACCGCGGCGGTGATGGAGATGATGCAGGCGCTGCGTGCCGATGGTCTGGGAACCGCTGACCATAGCGCTCTGGCATGCTATTACGAAAAGCTGGCGAAAGTGGAAGTCACTCGCTAAGGACGTTGTGCCCGGTGGCGCATTGCGTGCCGGGCTTACAGGGTAGGCCGGAGCAGTAAAACGCCCTCCGGCGTCGTGCGCTAATAGGCTCAGATATGAAAATCGTAATCGCCCCAGACTCTTATAAAGAAAGCCTTTCTGCCACCGAGGTAGCTCAGGCAATAGAAAAAGGATTTCGGGAAATCTTTCCGGAAGCGCAATTCGTGTCAGTGCCGGTCGCCGACGGTGGAGAAGGAACGGTTGAGGCGATGATTGCGGCCACGCAGGGGCGTTCGGTGACATCAACGGTCACTGGCCCGCTCGGCGAAGCCGTGGAAGCACAGTGGGGGATCTCCGGCGACGGGAATACCGCCTTTATTGAAATGGCGGCCGCAAGCGGCCTGGCCTTAGTGCCACCAGAACAGCGTAACCCGCTGATTACCACCTCTTACGGCACCGGGGAACTGATCCTCCAGGCGCTGGAGAGCGGGGTGAAGAACATTATTATCGGCATTGGCGGCAGCGCGACCAACGACGGCGGTGCCGGTATGGTGCAGGCGCTGGGCGCGAAGCTGTGCGATGCCGAGGGCAAGGAGATTGGCTTTGGCGGCGGCAGCCTGATGAGCCTTAATCACATTGATATTTCCGGCCTGGACGCCCGCCTGCAACACTGCGCGATTCGCGTGGCTTGCGATGTGACGAACCCGCTGACCGGGCCGCAGGGCGCTTCCTGCATCTTTGGCCCGCAGAAAGGGGCGACCGAGGCGATGATCGTCGAACTGGATCGCAACCTGGCCCACTATGCGGAGGCGATCAAAGCCTCGCTGCGTATCGACGTGAAAACCGTGCCGGGATCTGGCGCCGCGGGCGGAATGGGGGCGGCGCTGATGGCGTTCCTGGGCGCAGAGTTGCGCAGCGGCATTGAGATTGTGACCCAGGCGCTGAATCTGGAAGAGCATATTCACGATTGCACGCTGGTGGTCACCGGTGAAGGCCGTCTCGATAGCCAGAGCATTCACGGCAAGGTGCCGGTAGGCGTAGCCAGCGTGGCGAAGAAATACCATAAACCGGTTATCGGCATTGCCGGTAGCCTGACGCGCGATGTTGGCGTGGTGCACCAGTACGGCATTGATTCGGTATTCAGCGTGCTGAACCGTATTGGCTCGCTGGAAGAGGCGTTCCGCGATGCGGCGGAGAACATTTATCAGACCTCCCGGAACATTGCCGCCGCCATTCAGGTGGGGATGCGGATCGAAGGGTGACATCGGCGCGCAAACCCTCTATACTGCGCGCCGAAGCTGACCAGACAGTCGCCGCTTCGTCGTCGTCCTCTTCGGGGGAGACGGGCGGAGGGGAGGAAAGTCCGGGCTCCATAGGGCAAGGTGCCAGGTAACGCCTGGGGGGTGTAACAGCCCACGACCAGTGCAACAGAGAGCAAACCGCCGATGGCCCGCGCAAGCGGGATCAGGTAAGGGTGAAAGGGTGCGGTAAGAGCGCACCGCGCGGCTGGTAACAGTCCGTGGCACGGTAAACTCCACCCGGAGCAAGGCCAAATAGGGGTTCATAAGGTACGGCCCGTACTGAACCCGGGTAGGCTGCTTGAGCCAGTGAGCGATTGCTGGCCTAGATGAATGACTGTCCACGACAGAACCCGGCTTATCGGTCAGTTTCACCTCTTAAAAAACCCCGCCTCGGCGGGGTTTTTGCTTTTCGGCGCTGATTGAAGGACACGCCTTTTCAGTAGCGTTATATTCTATTTGTTTACCATATCCATACAAAAAATAGAGTTATTCACTAAATTGATGTAATGGTGTGATAACCGTCATTTTTTACCTTTCTTTAACTTCACATGTTGTTAACACGACTCATTGCGCTATCTCACAAAACCTGCGTAGCGTTCATCATCGAAGAAATCGCTATCCGGTTAAAATTCCTTATAAAACAACTTATTACGCTTATGGTGTTGGAAGCGAAAACAACCGAAATCTCTCTTTTTTTAGTTCAAGAGAAATACATTGGTTTATTTTGCGCTAATCGTAGCAATATTTTCTACTTTCGACGTTTCTCAGCGCATGGAGTTGCAAGTTTTTTCTCCATAACCCGCGCTATCATTTTCTCACTCTAAAAAAGGCAGTGAATAAGCCTGTAATATTAAAAATATCTGGAACATCAAACTGCATTAAAACAATAAACCCCTACATACTAAGAGTGAGAATTTGTTATGGAAACAATCTCAATAGCAACCGCGCCGACGTCGTCAGCGGCCGCGCGAGCGGGCATGTCAGAAAGTGAATGGCAGGCGGCAATAAAATTCGACAGTACCGACGTTGGCTGGGTCATTATGAGTATCGGGATGGCGATCGGGGCCGGGATCGTGTTCCTGCCGGTTCAGGTTGGCCTGATGGGGCTGTGGGTCTTCCTGCTCTCCTCCATCGTTGGCTACCCGGCGATGTACCTATTCCAGCGCCTGTTTATTAATACGCTTGCCGAATCGCCGGAGTGTAAAGACTACCCGAGCGTTATCAGCGGCTACCTCGGCAAAAACTGGGGGATCTTACTCGGTGCGCTCTACTTCATCATGTTGGTTATCTGGATGTTTGTGTACTCCACGGCGATCACCAACGACAGCGCCTCCTATCTGCATACCTTCGGCGTGACCGACGGATTGCTCTCCGAAAACCCGTTTTATGGCCTGGTGCTGATCTGCGTACTGGTAGCGATATCGTCGCGCGGGGAGAAGCTGCTGTTTAAAGTCTCCAGCTTTATGGTGCTGACCAAACTGCTGGTGGTGGCGGCACTTGGGGTGTCGATGGTCGGTATGTGGCATCTGTACAACGCCGGTACGTTGCCGCCGATGGGGCTGCTGATTAAGAACGCCATCATCACGCTGCCGTTTACCCTGACCTCTATCCTGTTTATTCAAACCCTGAGCCCGATGGTTATCTCCTATCGCTCAAAAGAAAAATCCCGCGAAGTGGCGCGTCACAAGGCGCTGCGGGCGATGAACATCGCCTTTGGCATTTTGTTCGTGGTGGTCTTCTTCTACGCCGTCTCCTTTACGCTGGCGATGGGTCACGATGAAGCGGTGAAAGCTTACGAGCAGAACATCTCGGCGCTGGCGATTGCCGCCCAGTTTATTAACGGCAGCGCGGGTGCCTGGGTGACCGTGGTGAGCGTGATCCTCAATATCTTTGCTGTGATGACCGCCTTCTTCGGCGTTTATCTGGGCTTCCGCGAAGCGACGCAGGGGATCGTTATCAACCTGCTGCGCCGCAAAATGCCGGAAGAACAAATCAATCAGAAGCTGGTGCAGCGCGGGATCATGATCTTCGCCATCCTGCTGGCCTGGAGCGCCATTGTTCTCAATGCGCCAGTGTTGAGCTTCACCTCTATCTGTAGCCCGATTTTCGGCATGGTGGGTTGTCTGATTCCGGCCTGGTTGGTCTACAAAGTCCCGGCGCTACACAAATACAAAGGCGTCTCGCTGGTGATTATCATCATTACCGGCCTGCTGCTCTGCGTCTCGCCGTTCCTGGCCTTCTCCTGATTTACCTGTGGTAATGAATATGGTTGATGTATCAATGAATCCGCTCTGGGACAACATGATTCAGGCGGTAAAACAGAACGTGAAGCCCGCAATGGGCTGCACCGAGCCGGTTTCACTGGCGTTGGCGAGCGCGATTGCGGCATCGCATCTGGCGGGCAGGGTTAGTCATATCGTGGCTAAAGTGTCGCCGAACCTGATGAAAAACGGCATGGGCGTTACCGTGCCGGGTACGGGGATGGTGGGGCTGCCGATTGCCGCCGCGCTGGGTGCGCTGGGTGGCGACGCGCAGGCCGGGCTGGAAGTGCTGAAGGGCGCGTCGGTGGAGGACATTACGGCGGCCAAGGTTCTGCTGGCCAGCGGTAAAGTGTCGGTGACGATGGAAGAGCCGTGCGATGACGTGCTCTATGCCAGCGCCACGGTCTATACCCTCGATGAATCGGCGACGGTGACCATTGCCGGTGGCCATACGCGAGTGATTCGCGTAGTGAAAAATGGCGTGACGCTGCTGAATGTCAGCAATGGCGAAGGCGCAGAAGAAGAGCAGACAACATCCCTTGAAAATGTCACCCTGGAGCAGGTCGTTGAGTTTGCCGAGCAGGTGCCGTTTGAAAAGATAAGCTTTATCCTCGATGCCGCCCTGCTGAACAGCGCGCTCTCTCATGAAGGGCTGCGTGCGCCGTATGGCCTGCATATTGGGGCGACCCTGCAACGTCAGCGCGAGCGCGGGCTGCTGGCAAAAGATCTACTGACCGACATCATGATCCGCACTTCGGCGGCCTCTGATGCACGCATGGGCGGCGCTTGCCTGCCAGCAATGAGCAACTCCGGCTCGGGCAACCAGGGCATTGCTGCGACTATGCCGGTGGTGGTGGTCGCGGAGCATCTGGGCTGCTCGCAGGAAAAAATGGCCCGCGGGCTGATTCTTTCGCACCTGACGGCTATCTATATCCATCACCAGTTGCCGATGCTGTCGGCGCTTTGTGCCGCGACCACCGCCTCGATGGGAGCGGCAGCCGGTATCTGCTGGCTTATCGACGGCAGCTACCGCAGCATCTCAATGGCCATCAGCAGCATGATCGGCGACGTCAGCGGCATTATCTGCGATGGCGCGTCTAACAGTTGCGCGATGAAGGTCTCAACCAGCGTGTCGTCGGCGTGGAAAGCGGTGCTGATGGCGCTGGATGAAACGGCGGTAACTGGAAATGAGGGGATTGTGGCGAACGATGTGGAGCAGTCGATTAGCAACCTCTGCTCGCTGGCCTGCCACTCCATGCAGCAGACGGACAAGCAGGTGATTCAGATTATGGCGAGCAAGCTCGCGTAAAAAATAGCCCCGGTCTCTGGCCGGGGCATCTTCTCAGGCGGCGTGTTCTGCTGCCTGATGACGTTCTGCTTCACAAACAATCGCTTCCAGCTCGTTCAGCATCTCTTCAAAGCCAAAGCTTTTTGGCGCGCTGACCGGCTGTGGTGCTTTAACGACGACGGCCTTGTGCTGCTTTTTGTTGTTTCGCTTACTCATTTTGTCTTCGGTGTCCCTGAAAATCGTTACACCGGTAAATCTATCAGCAAAGCGCGCAGCGGGGTATCAGCCACCAGTGTGATATTGCTCTCATCGCGGATAAACGCCCCATCGCCGCAGGTCAGAGATTGTTTTTCCGCCTCGTGAGCCAGTGCGTGAACCGTGCCATGAATCGACTGCAGATAGGCACGCGGCCCGTGCAGCTGCAGGCTGACCTGCTCGCCTTTGGCAAGCTCGATATGGTGCAGCCATACCTGCTGGCGCAGCTGCAGACTGTGCTGGCTGCCGTCCGGCGAGGCTAACAGTTGGTGATCGATCTCTTTCAGTTTGATCTTCTGCACGCGCGAGTTCTCGCGCTCAGGGCAGGCGTCGAGCCAGATTTGAATCCGGGTTAACGACTTGTCTTTACTCAGATTATGCTCGCTATAGCTGACGCCTGGCTGAGTGGCAATCAGCAGCGCTTCACCGGCTTTGGCATGAATATGGTGACCTTCACTATCGCGATACTCCGCTTCACCTTCCAGAATCAGATTCAGAATATCGACTTTTGGATAGGTGCGTGGCTGGAATGAGGCGCCCGGTGCGAGCACTTCCTGATTCAACACGCGCAGTGAGGCGTAGCCCAGCAGCTTCGGATCAAAGTAGTGCCCAAAAGAGAAGGTGTAGCGAGCCTGCAGCCAACCGAAGTCTGCCTGTCCGCACTGTTTCGCTGTTCTTGTGGTAATCATCTTCTTGACCCTCCTTTACACTAAAACAATGGTAAAGGTATGGACGCTGCATTGTTAGCCAGATATTCTGCCCGGTATGTTCAAATTTACTGAATGAGCACGCCATGGCTAAAGAGAGAGCACTGACGCTGGAAGCACTACGAGTAATGGACGCCATCGATAGACGCGGAAGCTTTGCCGCCGCGGCTGATGAGCTCGGACGCGTGCCTTCGGCATTAAGCTACACCATGCAAAAGCTGGAAGAAGAGCTGGACGTGGTGCTGTTTGACCGCTCGGGTCATCGAACAAAATTCACTAACGTGGGGCGCATGCTGCTGGAACGCGGGCGCGTGCTGCTGGAAGCCGCCGATAAGCTGACGACCGATGCCGAAGCGCTGGCTCGCGGCTGGGAAACCCATCTTACCATCGTAGCAGAAGCGCTGATCCCAACCTCTGCGCTGTTCCCGCTGGTGGAAAAGCTGGCGACCAAATCCAATACCCAACTGTCGATTATTACCGAAGTGCTGGCGGGCGCCTGGGAGCGCCTGGAGCAGGGTAGGGCGGATATCGTGATTGCGCCGGATATGCATTTTCGCTCATCGACGGAGATTAACTCCCGCAAACTCTATTCGGTGATGAACGTTTATGTTGCCGCGCCGGATCACCCTATCCATCAGGAAGCCGAACCGCTGTCGGAAGTGACGCGCGTGAAGTATCGCGGCGTGGCGATTGCCGACACCGCCCGCGAGCGTCCGGTACTGACGGTACAGCTGCTGGATAAGCAACCGCGTTTGACGGTCACGTCGATGGAAGAGAAGCGCCAGGCGCTGTTAGCCGGCCTGGGCGTAGCGACTATGCCGTATCCAATGGTCGAAGAGGATATCGCGCAGGGGCGCTTACGCGTGGTGAGCCCCGAATACACCAGCGAAATTGATATCATCATGGCCTGGCGTCGCGACAGCATGGGCGAAGCGAAGTCCTGGTGTCTGCGTGAGATTCAAAAGCTGTTAACCGCGAAATAAACCCCAGAGTCGGTGCTTCGCACCTCGTCCGGGCTACCTGCAACATGTAGCCCGGCCGAGCGAAGCGACCCGGGATCAGGAAAGACGCTTCGGATCCGGTCCGAAACGGTTGTCGCCAGGCGTTCCGTTCTGGCAGTTAAAGATGATGATCACAATCCAGCCAATCACCGGAATGATCAGTAGCAACAGCCACCACGCCGAGCGATCGGTGTCGTGCAGTCGGCGGAACTGCACTGCCCACCACGGAATAAAGACCAGAATGCCGTAAATAGTGGTGAGGATCCCTTCGCCGCCAGCGCGCTGCCAGCCTAGCATCTTGTCTATCACCCCCAGCACGAACGTCAAAATGACGTTCACCAGAATGAACATCCAGTACTCTTTGCGACGGGCGCGGCCGCCAAACCCAATGTAATTACGTAGAACGTTGAGATACCAATCCATTTTTATGCCTCAGTTGATCATTAATCACTTGTTTTTAAAGCGATCAAGCTAAGGATAGTCGTGAATGAAAAGGTGGTAAATATTGGCGGGGTGAATTAATTGGGCATCGAAGACCGATGCCCGGTGTGCTTAGCGGAAACGCTCGTCGCGGCCGTGCGGTTCGTCCAGATCCTGCCATGGCCCGATGGAGATAATCCCGGTCGGGTTAATGGTTTTGTGGCTACGGAAGTAGTGGTTACGGATATGGTCGAAGTCGACGGTCTCAGCAATACCCGGCATCTGGTAGATATCACGCAGGAAGCCGTGCAGATTCAGATAGTCGCTGATGCGGTGCTTATCGCACTTAAAGTGGGTCACGTAGACCGGATCGAAGCGGATAAGCGTCGTCCACAGGCGAATATCGGCTTCGGTGAGCTGATTACCGGTCAGGTAGCGGTGCTGTCCAAGGATCTTCTCCAGGCGATCCAGCGAGCTAAAGACTTTCTCCACGGCGTCATCATAGGCCGCCTGGCTGGTGGCGAAGCCGGCTTTGTAGACCCCGTTGTTCACCGTGTCGTAGATCCAACTATTCAGCTCGTCAATCTGCTCGCGCAGCGCGACCGGATAGTAATCACCCGCTTTGGCGCCCAGGGCATCAAAGGCGGTATTGAACATGCGAATGATCTCCGCAGATTCGTTGCTGACGATGGTCTGATTCTTTTTATCCCACAGCACCGGTACGGTTACGCGCCCGGAGTAGCTGGAATCGGCATGCTGATAGAGTTGATAAAGGAACTGATGCTGATAAAGCGTATCGCCAGTGGCGGCCGGGAAATCGGCGTCGAAGGTCCAGCCGTTTTCCAGCATGAGCGGGTTCACGACGGAAACCGAGATAAACGGCTCCAGCCCTTTGAGTTTACGCAGGATCAGCGTGCGGTGCGCCCACGGACAGGCAAGAGAGACGTACAGGTGATAGCGATCTTTCTCGGCGGCAAAACCACCGTTACCGGTCGGGCCTGGCTCGCCGTCGGCGGTCAGCCAGTTGCGAAATGCGGATACCGAACGCTGGAAACGTCCACCGGTGGATTTGGTGTCATACCAGACGTCCTGCCAGACGCCATCGATCAATTGTCCCATGATGTTCTCCTCCAGATAGCAAAAGCGAGGAGATATCTCCTCGCTTTTTTATTCATTCAGTATAGTGCGCTTACCACTTTTTATTCAGCACGCGGTCGATGCTGAATGCACCTGGACCGGTGATACCCAGCAGCAGGTAGCCGCCAGCGATGGTCAGGTTTTTCATAAACATCAGCGAGTTCATGCCTTCAGCAAAGTTGCTGTGGAAGATGAAGGCGGTCAGCAGGGTGAAGCCTGCGGTGAACAGCGCGGTGGTACGAGTCAGAAAACCGAACAGAATCGCCAGACCGCCGCCAAACTCAAGCAGAATGGTCAGTGGCAGCAGGAAACCTGGGACACCCATTGCTTCCATATACTGCTGCGTACCCGCATACCCGGTGATTTTGCCCCAGCCTGCGGTGATAAACAGAATCGGCATCAGAATACGTGCGACCAGGAAACCAATATCTTCTAATTTTTTCATCTTTCTCTCCAGAGAACCTTGCGGGCAGTTAAACCGTTTTATTGAGCGTTTACACGTTGATAGCGCGTAGCTGCTGTCGATGGAGAGAAATATAACTGTGACGTATAACAATTGTTAGCAAGGAAAACTGTTGAAGTTCTTCAAAGAATCTGAGCAATGATGTATGGCAGCGAGAAAAGCAGAGTAGGGAAGGTTAAACGGAGCGGCGCAGGATATTTCTGACCATGCGCCAGGTGCTCCAGACGCCCAGGCCGCGGCGGGCCCAGCGCACCAGAAAACGCGGATGGCGCAAAGAGACCACCGCCATCACGCTGCTGCCGACCATCACCCATGAGCGCAGGCTTACCAGGCGGTCCCAACCGCGATCGTAGGGCTGCGTGGCCTCCAGCCAGTCGCGACGGCTGGCGCTCATATCCAGCCGTTGCTGTTGAATCTGCCGCAGCAGATACGCTTTGCGTTCCTCTCGCTCCTGACGTGGACTCATGGTTCGTCATCCTCCAGCAGGGCGCGATCGTTAGCCAGTTCGTGGCGAGTATGGCGCAGCAGGGTGGAGCGGCGGGCTTTGCGCAGGGTCCATATCCCACCAACGATCGCGAGCAGCAGCAGGGTTACCGTAGTGGCGACCATTACGATAAGGCGATACTGCGGGTCAACGGCCCACATGATCAGCACCAGCAGGCTCATTAGGCCGAAAGCGGTGAACAGCAGGGTAAGCCCGGCCATTAACAGGATCTGGATGAGGTTGGCTTTCTCCTCTTCCAGTTCGACGACCGCTAAGCGCAGCCGCGTTTCGACCATCTGAACCACGAGAGTAACTATGCGCTGGCCAATGCCGAGAATGTTCTTTCCCGGCCCCGGCGCGTGTTGAGATTGGCTCATGCTTAGCGACGCGTCAGCAGAACGCCCAGCACCAGCCCGACAGCTGCACCAATACCGACGCCTGTCCACGGATTTTCACGCACGTAGCCATCGGCTTTCGCCGCTGCTTCACGCGTTTGCTTCGTTAGCACTTCACCTGCTTCACCCAGACGATCACGGCTCTCTTTGAGCGCGCTCTCTGCTTTACTGCGCAGTTTGCTCATCTCCTCTTTGGATTTGTCGGTGGAAGCATTCAGGACTTCTTCCAGGGTATCGGACAGGGCCTTCAGCTCTGCGCGTAACTGATCTGATGTCGAATCTTTAGCCATCGTATCTCTCCTTTAAGGATTTCCACTCAATATGCGCGGGATTCCAGCGCGTTAAGTTCTTTTTTGGCTTCCTGCAGCTTATGCTCGCGTTTTGCCACTTTATCCGCATCGCCTTTCTGCTCTGCTTCCTTCAGATCCTGCTCGCGCTCGCGAACTTCATCCTTCTGTTCCGCAATTTTTTCCTGATGATCGGCGCGAAGCTTGCTGTCAGTACAGTGTGCCTGGACTTCGCTCAGCGCCTTTTTCAGGCCGTCGATACGGTGCTGATTGTTATGCTTCTCGGCATAACCAATCTCACGCTGAATGTCCTGCTCTTTTTCCTGACACAGTGATGTTGCTGCTGCGCTCGCACTAAGAGACGCGAGGGCAAGAGCAAGAACGATGCGGTATTTCATGTATGAACCTTCCATTGTGCGTAGTACATCGGCATGTACTTTTTCCGGTATGTGGGCAGCGCCGCTGCGTCACCCACAATACTAAGCATAGTAAGTAAAATACAAAATCACCAAAGCGGGTGAAAGTATTCGGATTCCTGGAAGTGGCTAACCAAATCGATGCGAGGTGTCACGAAGAAGGGACAGCCAGCTTGCCGGGTTGTTATCTTCATCCTGCAGCGCTATCACGTAGACGTGCGGCAGGGTGTTATCCAGCACGCGCTTCGCCGCGGCGCTCTGCTCGCTGGATTCAAAGGTAATCAATAAGGCATCATCCTTCGGCGTGATGCTCTTAAAGCGAATGCCGTTAGCATCCAGATGATGAGAAATGGAGAAGCCGTCGGGCATGCTGGCCTGATTCATCGGGCGAATGGCCAGCGTAGACTCTTCGCGCTGCAGTGCGGCCCATAGCCAAAGCATGATGCATAGCATCAGCATCATGCCCAGACTAACGGCAAATCGACGTAGCAGAATGCGGTTTGCCACCATCGTTAGCCTCGATTACCGTATTTCTTCTTCCACACCACGGCCAGTGAACCAATCAGGCCGACGACCAGCAGTACCACCGGCAGCAGCATCAGGCACGACATCAGCGCGTCTTCGTATTTCTGGAATACCGGGGTTTTACCCAGCAGATAGCCAAGGGTGGTCAGAATCAGTACCCACAGCAGGCCGCTCATCCAGTTGAAGAACTGGAAGCGCGCGTTGTTCAGGCCTGAAATTCCGGCAATGGTCGGCAGCAGGGTACGCACGAACGCGATAAAGCGACCAATCAGCAGCGCTGAGAGGCCGTGCTTATGGAACAGATGGTGCGCGCGCTGGTGGTAATGGGCGGGAAGATGAGAAAGCCAGTTCTGGACGATACGCGTATTGCCCAGCCACTTGCCCTGAATATAGCTAAGCCAGCAGCCAAGGCTTGCGGCAACGGTGAGTAGAATGACCGTTTGTGGGAAGCCCATCGCACCTTTGGCTATCAGTACGCCGACCAGCACCAGCAGGCTATCGCCCGGTAAAAACGCAGCCGGCAGCAAACCGTTCTCAAGGAACAGGATCATAAATAAGACAAAATAGAGCATACCGATCATGGACGGATTAGCGAGGGTTTCGAAATCCTGGCTCCACAAGGCATTTAAGAGTTGGGTTAGTAGTTCCATTCACGATTCCTGGTACATCGATTAACGTAATGCCTGAACGCGCTGCGACGGTCTTTGCTTGTTTCTATTTTAATAGCATCGCGGTAAATACGCGCTGAACAGTCCCTGTTTTGGCAAAATAATCTACTGCTGAACAACAAAAAGGCAAAATGCATGCAATTGTAACAAATGGCGCGGTTTTCCGTCATAGAAATTGCAATTTGTTGCAGAACGATTTTGCGGTTTCGGGCGGGGAGTGGCTAGGGGATTTACAAAGGCTTACCCACGTGAAAAGTCAGGTAAGCCTTGATAAGTGACAAGGGCGCTTATTTGCCGCCGATAGCGACCGTATCGAGGTGAACTACCGGGTTTTCCGCAAACAGGTAGCGGTCGGCGTTGAACTCAAAATCATCGCTGGTTTCGTTGAACAGCATCAGCTTGGTGTTCTCCAGATGCTGCCACATGGCAATTTTTGCCGCATGCGGATCTTTGCGAATCAGCGCTTTCAGGATCTGGTCGTGATCGTCACACCAGTTATCTACGGTGCGAGCGTCGATATGGTCGTGGAGTTTTTTCCAGTACGGGTTGTGCACGCGCTGGGTCCACATTTTTTCAACGATGGCCGCAAGCGCGGTGTTTTGCGTAGCCAGAGCAACCTGCACGTGGAACTGGAGATCCCACTGGGAGTCGCGGAAGCACTGCTCTTTGCGTGCGTTTTCCTGGATCTCCATCAGCTTCATGATGTCCTGCTTGGTGACCTGGGTGGCGGCGAACTCCGCGATGTTGCTCTCAATCAACTGACGTGCCTGCAGTAGCTCAAACGGGCCGTAGTTGGCAAACTCCAGCGTTTCGTCCGGCATCTGATGGTATTTCGGCTGATTGGAAATGACGTGAATGCCGGAGCCTTTACGGACTTCAACATACCCTTCGACTTCCAGCATGATAATCGCTTCGCGAACCACGGTGCGGCTGACGCTCTTTTCATCGGCAATAAAGCGCTCCGCAGGCAGTTTATCGCCCACTAGGTATACGCCTTGCTCAATGCGTTCTTTTAGCTCAGCGGCCAGTTGCTGATACAAGCGACGTGCGTCGGCGATTTCCATATGCTCTCCAGGCAGGGTACGGCAGATTAAATTTGTTATACCACTTTTACGAGCAGCTAACCACATTATGACATGAAAAAAGCCGCCTGTAACAAGGCGGCTTTTGGGAAAACGGACATCCGTTACAGATTAGTTTTGCGTGGCCTGCTGCGTCGGGCTATTTGCGCCGGATTCACCGTCGTCTGCCTGCTTGTTCTGCAGCACGGTCCAGATAACCACTGCACCTAACAGGTCGAAGATAGCCAGTACGGCGAACAGTGGGCTGAAGCCGATGGTATCAGCCAGTGCGCCAACAACCAGTGCAAACATGGTGCTCGCCATCCACGCCGCCATCCCGGTCAGACCGTTCGCGGTAGCCACTTCGTTACGACCAAAGACGTCGGAAGAGAGCGTAATCAGCGCGCCGGACAGAGACTGGTGAGCAAAGCCACCGAGGCACAGCAGGGCGATAGCAACGTATGGGCTGGTGAACAGACCGATCATCCCTGGGCCAATCATCAGCAGGGCGCCCATGGTGACAACCATTTTACGGGAAACAATCAGGTTCACGCCGAACCAGCGCTGGAACAGCGGCGGCAGGTAGCCACCCAGTACGCAGCCTACGTCAGCGAACAGCATTGGCATCCACGCAAACATGGCGATTTCTTTCAGGTCAAAGCCGTAGACTTTGAACATGAACAGTGGGATCCAGGCGTTGAAGGTACCCCATGCTGGTTCAGCCAGGAAGCGCGGCAGGGCGATACCCCAGAAGCGACGGGTTTGAATGATCTGCCATGGCGACATTTTCTTCGCGTTGTTGGTCTGGTGCTGTGCTTCCTGACCACCAATGATGTACTCACGTTCTTCGTCAGTTAATTTTTTCTGATCGCGTGGGTGTTTGTAGAAGATAAGCCAGGACATTGCCCAGATGAAGCTCAGCGCGCCGGAGATAATGAACGCCATCTGCCAGCTGTGCATCACGATAGCCCAGACCACCAGAGGTGGCGCAATCATGCCGCCGATAGACGAACCAACGTTAAAGTAACCTACCGCGATAGAACGCTCTTTCGCCGGGAACCACTCAGAGCTGGCTTTCAGACCCGCAGGGATCATTGCTGCTTCAGCCGCACCGACCGCACCACGTGCGATGGCCAGACCACCCCAGCTGCCTGCCAGCGCAGTCGCGCCACAGAAAACAGCCCAGGCAATGGCGAAGAAGGCGTAACCGATTTTGGTACCCAGAATGTCCAGAACGTAGCCGGCAACCGGCTGCATCACGGTATAAGCTGCAGAGTAAGCAGCGATGATGTAAGAGTATTGTTGTGTGGAAATGTGCAGCTCAGCCATCAGAGTCGGCGCAGCTGCCGCCACGGTATTACGTGTCAGGTAGCCCAGCACGGTGCCCATTGTCACCAGTGCGATCATGTACCAACGTAACCCTTTAATTTTACGCATGTAAACCTCATCGTGTTGTTATAACTGCGAGTCCTGCAGCCATCCTCCCGTGTTGCCGGAAGATGTCATTCTCGAAGGGGCTTACCGGAGTAAACTTCCCGGTACGGCCCGAACTTGCCAGTAAGTACGCGTGCTGAATTCGGTATCCGTACCGCTCAATCAGGTGTCTGTATCGACCACGTCGACTGCATTCCGTCGTTCAATGTGTTTCGACGGGGTGCAAGATAACTTGTCATACAACTTTAAAAGGTGAATACCGTCACAAAAGAGGTATTTTCCGTACGGTTTAAGGGGTAGATAGGCCAGGCCAGGCGCGGCGCGGCTTGCAGGGGTGTTTCTTCATTTTTTCTGTCATTTTTTGTCAAGGTTTATTGATCTAACTCACGAAAAAATCTTCGGTTGAACGAAATTGGTGTGATAACTTTGACAGCATTACAGATAAACATCTGACCCACTCGTTGAGAGGAAGACGATAATGACCCCGTTCATGACTGAAGATTTTCTGTTAGACACCGAATTTGCCCGCCGTCTGTACCACGACTACGCAAAAGATCAGCCGATTTTCGACTATCACTGCCACCTGCCACCACAGCAGGTTGCGGAAGACTATCGTTTTAAAAACCTGTATGACATCTGGCTGAAAGGCGATCACTACAAGTGGCGCGCAATGCGTACCAACGGCGTAGCGGAACGCCTGTGCACCGGCGATGCGTCTGACCGCGAGAAGTTTGACGCGTGGGCTGCCACCGTGCCGCACACCATCGGCAACCCGTTATACCACTGGACTCACCTCGAACTGCGTCGCCCATTCGGCATCACCGGTAAACTGCTGTCACCGTCTACCGCTGGCGAAATCTGGGATGAGTGCAACGAGTTGCTGGCTCAGGACAAATTCTCCGCGCGCGGCATCATGAAGCAGATGAACGTGAAAATGGTCGGCACCACCGATGACCCGATCGATTCTCTGGAACATCATGCGGCCGTCGCGAAAGACGGTTCCTTTGACGTGAAAGTGCTGCCGAGCTGGCGCCCGGATAAAGCGTTCAACATTGAACTGGCAACCTTCAACGATTACATGGCGAAACTGGGTGAAGTGTCTGACACCGACATCCGTCGCTTTGCTGACCTGCAGACTGCGCTGACCAAGCGTCTGGATCACTTCGCCGCGCACGGCTGTAAAGTCTCTGACCACGCGCTGGACGTTGTCCTGTTCGCGGAATCTAACGAAGCGGAACTGGATAGCATCCTGGCACGCCGTCTGGCCGGTGAAACCCTGAGCGAGCACGAAGTCGCCCAGTTCAAAACCGCCGTACTGGTCTTCCTGGGCGCTGAATACGCACGTCGCGAATGGGTACAGCAGTACCACATCGGCGCGCTGCGTAATAACAACCTGCGTCAGTTCAAACTGCTGGGTGCGGACGTCGGCTTCGACTCCATCAATGACCGCCCAATGGCGGAAGAGCTGTCTAAACTCCTGAGCAAACAGAACGAACAGAATCTGCTGCCAAAAACCATTCTGTACTGCCTGAACCCGCGTGATAACGAAGTGCTGGGCACCATGATCGGTAACTTCCAGGGTGAAGGTATGCCGGGCAAGATGCAGTTCGGTTCCGGCTGGTGGTTCAACGATCAGAAAGACGGTATGGAACGTCAGATGACTCAGCTGGCACAGCTGGGCCTGCTGAGCCGCTTCGTCGGCATGCTGACCGATAGCCGTAGCTTCCTGTCTTACACCCGTCACGAATACTTCCGCCGTATTCTGTGCCAGATGATTGGCCGTTGGGTTGCTGCGGGCGAAGCGCCTGCTGACATCCAGCTGCTGGGTGAGATGGTGAAAAACATTTGCTTTAACAATGCGCGTGACTACTTCGCCATTGAACTGAACTAAAGTCTGGGGTTGGTATGCAATACATCAAGATCCATGCGCTGGATAACGTCGCAGTCGCGCTCGCTGATTTGGCCGAAGGAACCGACGTCACCGTTGATGGGCAGGTGATTACCCTGCGTCAGGCGGTCACGCGTGGCCACAAGTTCGCCTTACGCGATATCGCGAAGGGTGAAAACGTCATTAAATACGGTTTACCGATTGGTCACACGCTGGTGGATGTGGCGGCGGGCGAGCATATTCATGCTCATAACACGCGCACCAATCTGAGCGATCTGGACACGTATAGCTACCAACCTGATTTCCAGGCAGAGGTTGCCCAGCCCGTCGATCGTGACGTGCAGATCTACCGCCGGGCGAACGGTGACGTGGGCGTGCGTAACGAACTCTGGATCCTGCCGACCGTGGGCTGCGTGAACGCCATGGCTCGTCAGATGCAGAACCGTTTCCTGAAAGAGACCAACGATGCCGAAGGTATTGACGGCGTTCATCTCTTCAGTCACACCTACGGCTGTTCGCAGCTCGGCGACGATCACATCAACACCCGCACCATGCTGCAAAACATGGTGCGTCACCCGAATGCGGGTGCGGTGCTGGTGGTTGGCCTGGGTTGTGAAAACAACCAGGTCGATGCGTTCCGCGAAACCTTAGGGGAGTTCGATCCTGAACGCGTTCACTTTATGGTCTGCCAACACCAGGAAGACGAAGTGGAAGCAGGGATCGAACATCTCCATCAGCTGTACAACGTGATGCGCAATGACAAACGCGAGCCGGGTAAACTGAGCGAGCTGAAGTTTGGTCTGGAATGCGGCGGGTCTGATGGCCTGTCCGGCATTACCGCCAACCCGATGCTGGGTCGTTTCTCCGACTACGTGATTGCCAACGGCGGCACTACCGTGCTGACCGAAGTGCCGGAAATGTTCGGCGCCGAGCAGCTGCTGATGAGCCACTGTCGTGACGAAGAGACCTTCGGCAAGCTGGTGACCATGGTCAATGACTTTAAGCAGTACTTCATTGCCCACGACCAGCCAATCTACGAGAACCCATCGCCGGGCAACAAAGCGGGTGGTATCACCACGCTGGAAGATAAATCACTGGGCTGCACGCAGAAAGCGGGTTCCAGCAAAGTGGTTGACGTTCTGCGCTACGGTGAACGCCTGAAGACGCACGGTCTGAACCTGCTCAGCGCACCGGGTAACGATGCGGTGGCGACCAGTGCCCTGGCGGGCGCGGGCTGCCATATGGTGCTGTTCAGTACCGGTCGCGGTACCCCTTACGGTGGTTTTGTGCCGACGGTGAAAATTGCCACCAACAGCGAACTGGCTGAGAAGAAGAAACATTGGATCGACTTCAATGCTGGCCAACTGATTCACGGTAAAGCGATGCCTCAGCTGTTGGAAGAGTTTGTTGACGTTATCGTCGACTTCGCCAACGGCAAGCAGACCTGCAACGAGCGCAATGATTTCCGCGAGCTGGCCATCTTTAAGAGCGGCGTCACGTTGTAATAAAAATGTGATCTGATACGATAAAACGGCGTTTCATTGTGTGAAACGCCGTTTTTTTATGCTGTTTAACAAGGATCTCTCATGACGGCGTATTGGTTGGCCCAGGGCGTTGGCGTTCTGGCATTTATCATCGGTATCACTACCTTCATCAACCGCGATGAACGGCGCTTTAAGTTCCAGCTCTCCCTCTACAGCGCCACCATTGGCGTGCACTTCTTCCTGATGGGGGCGATTCCCGCCGGGATGAGCGCCGAGCTGAACGTTATCCGAACCATTATTTCGGTCTACACGCGCCGGATCTGGGTGATGTTTGTCTTTATTGCGCTGACGCTGATTCTCGGGCTTGGCAAATTGCACCATGCAATGGAACTGTTGCCGATCGCCGGCACGGTAGCCAGTACCTGGGCGCTGTTTCGCTGCAAAGGACTGACGGTACGCTGCGTGATGTGGTGTTCCACGCTTTGCTGGGTTATCCATAACTTCTGGCTTGGTTCAATTGGCGGCACGATGATTGAGGGTAGCTTCCTGGTGATGAACGGCCTGAACATCATTCGCTTCTGGCGGATGCAGCGTAAGGGAATTGATCCGTTTAAGGTCGAGAAGAAGGTGCAGGAAGAGAACCCCTCCGCCTGATGGCGAAGGGGTTAGAGCGTTAGCTACGCAGGGCGTTCTTTTCCAGGCGATCGTCTTCTGCCTGGCAGGCCGCGGCGGTGAACAGCACGTCGGTTGACGAGTTGAGCGCCGTTTCGCAGGAGTCCTGCAGCACGCCGATAATAAAGCCGACGGCGACGACCTGCATGGCGACGTCGTTCGGGATGCCGAACATGTTACAGGCCAGCGGGATCAGCAGCAGAGAACCGCCCGCCACCCCAGATGCTCCACAGGCGCACAGCGAAGCCACTACGCTCAGCAGCAGTGCGGTCGGTAAGTCTACCGGAATCCCCAGTGTATTGACTGCCGCTAGCGTTAATACCGTAATGGTGATTGCCGCCCCAGCCATGTTGATGGTAGCGCCCAGCGGGATGGAGACGGAGTAGGTGTCCCTATCCAGATTGAGTTTCTCACACAGCGCCATATTCACCGGAATATTAGCGGCAGAGCTACGGGTAAAGAAGGCATACACGCCGCTTTCGCGCAGACAGGCCATGACCAGCGGATACGGGTTGCGGCGAATTTTCCAGAAGACCAGCAGTGGGTTTATTACCAGCGCGACCAACAACATACACCCGATCAGGACCAGCAGCAGTTGCGCATAGCCCCACAGGGTTTCAAAGCCGGTTGTGGCAAGCGTGGAGGCGACCAAGCCGAAGATCCCCAGCGGCGCAAAACGGATCACCACTTTGACGATAAAGGTCACCGCATGGGAAATATCGTTGATCAGATTTTTGGTGGTGTCGTTACCGTGGCGCAACGCAAAGCCTAAACCGACGGCCCATACCAGAATACCGATATAGTTGGCATTCATCAGCGCGCTGATTGGGTTTGATACCATGCTCATCAGCAGACCGCGCAGCACTTCCACGATGCCAGATGGCGGCGCAATATCTTCCGCTGCGGCGCTGAGATGCAGCGTAGAAGGGAATAAGAAGCTAAAAAGCACCGCAGTCAGCGCGGCGGCAAAAGTGCCGATCAGATACAGAAATAGAATCGGACGGATATTGGTTTTTTGCCCCTGCTGGTGATTGGCAATCGAGGCCATGACCAGCATTAATACCAGCACCGGTGCGACGGCTTTCAGTGCGCCGACGAACAGCGTACCCAACAGGCCAGCGGCAATGGCGGCCGGTTTGGAAACGACGGCCAGCAGAATCCCCAGGATCAGCCCAACCAAAATCTGTTTAACCAGACTACCGCTGGTTATAAAACGCAAAAAGCCGGGTGATGCGGATGGTTTTGTCATCAATGCATTCCTTAGAGTGATGTGTGTTGTCTTTCCAGCGACGTATTATTTGTTACGTTTATGTCTGGATGTAAAAAAGTGTTTGCTCGATCGAGTATAAGGAAAGTCGTGGTTTGGGGAAGTGTAAAATGCTGGAATTTACGCCATGCATCATATTTTTTAACTAATAATTTACATTGTGTGACGTAGATTGAAGTATGAAAGTAGCCCGGGCGAGGCGTTCACGCCGACCCCGGGAAGCCTCGGAGCGACTCCCGGCGTCGCTTTGCTCGGCCGGGCTACGGGTTACATTTTCTGCTTTTTCAGATCGTTACGGTGGTTAACCCAGGCGTTGAGGATCAGGGTGAATGCCAGGATCCCGCCGACCACGCCCAGCGATACCGAGATTGGGATATGGTAGAAATCGACGATCAGCATCTTGATACCGATAAACACCAGGATTACCGACAGCCCGTACTTCAGCATCGAGAAGCGCTCTGCCACGCCCGCCAGCAGGAAGTACATCGCACGCAAACCAAGGATCGCGAACAGGTTAGAGGTCAGCACGATAAACGGATCGGTGGTAACCGCAAAGATAGCCGGAATACTGTCGACCGCGAAGATAACATCGCTCAACTCCACCAGAATCAACACCAGCAGCAGCGGTGTGGCAAACAGCACGCCGTTCTTACGGGTAAAGAAGTGCTCGTTCTCGATTTTGTCGGTCATCCGCAAATGCCCGCGCAGCCAGCGCACCAGCGGTTTATCGCCAATCCCGCCTTCATCTTCCTTCGCCAGCGCCATCTTAACCCCGGTGAACAGCAGGAATGCGCCGAAGAGATACAGCAGCCATTCGAACTGGGAGATAAGCCAGCTTCCCGCGAAGATCATGATAGTACGCAGCACGATCGCGCCCAGTACGCCGTAGACCAGCACGCGGCGCTGCAGCGCCGCAGGCACCGAGAAGTAGCTAAACAGCATCAGCCAGACGAAGACGTTGTCTACCGCCAGCGATTTTTCGATCAGGTAGCCGGTGAGGAAGGCGAGCGCCTGCGGGTCAGCGACCGCGCGGCCCTGAGTTTCCGCCAGGTACCACCAGAACGCGGCGTTAAACAGTAACGAGAGGGTGACCCACACCAGCGACCAGGCTGCCGCCTGTTTCATGGACATGGTGTGCGCGCCGCGACGGCCCTGCAGGAACAGGTCGATAGCGAGCATAATCACCACGACGACAGCGAATCCGCCCCACAGCAACGGTGTGCCGACTGTATTCATAGAATTTTTCCTTACGCATAAAAAAACGGCTAACGTCAGAAGACGATAGCCGCTGCTTTTTTATGCATAGACCTCGCCTTCCGGCAAGGTCTCACTTACAACTAAAAACGAATGCGGTGGCGCATTCGTTTTCCGTTGCTCGGCGACCGGATACGGTTTTGCACGTATCGTAATGACGATCCACCGACAAGGAAGTTACTCCCCTTTGCACGTAACAAAATATGACAAGCCATTGATTTCGTCAATGGCCTGTAACATGTGCTTTACGTTGTTTTACGCGGCAGGGACATCCGCCGGGAAAACAACGCCGGTCTGGCGACGAATTTCCGTCTGAACCTTCGCGGTGATACGGCTCACTTCAAGGGCGGGATGGTCCACTTCGTTGTTTTCGACCAGGCGCGCAAACTCCTCGGCTTCATACAGCATAGTATTAATATGCTGAGGCTGGCTGAGATCCTGCGCTTTGCTGCCGCGCGGGATGAAGGAGACCTTCTGGCACTCGGAGATTTTCTCCACCACCAGCGCACCGGCTTCGCCCTGAATTTCACTCGGCAGGGTAGAGTCGCTGACCTTAGAGTGCTGCAACGTCACGCTGAAATCGCCGTAGTCGAGCACCGCGATACCGTGCGCATCAACGCCGCTATCCAGCAGGCTGGCAGACGCCTGTACCTGCTTCGGCTCACCCCACAGGGCTACCGCAGAGGCCAGACAGTAGAAACCGATATCCATAATCGAGCCGTTGGAGAAGGCCGGGTTAAAGGTATTTGGATTTTCACCGTCCAGGTAGCGCTGGTAGCGCGAGGAGTACTGGCAGTAGTTGATAAACGCCTTACGAACCGGGCCCACTTTCTCCAGCGACTGCTGCAAAATCTGGAAGTTGGGCAGGCTGGCGGTTTTAAACGCTTCGAACAGCACCACCTGATTTTCCCGCGCAAGGGCGATAGCCTGCTCGACTTCATGCAGGTTGGAGGCCAGCGGCTTCTCGCAAATCACATGTTTTTTATGCTGTAAAAACAGCTTTGTCTGCGGGAAGTGGAGCGAGTTCGGGCTGGCGATATACACCGCGTCAATGTCTTCGCTTTGCGCCATGGCGTCCAGCGACGTAAACAGATGTTCGACGGGATAATCGTTGGCGAAGGTCTGCGCCTGCTCAAGGCTGCGGGAATAGACGGCGGTCAACTTGTACTTGCCGGTCTCATGCGCGGCATCGACAAACTGGCGGGTGATCCAGTTTGTCCCAATCACTGCGAAACGTATCATAAACGCCTTCTGGCTCCATAAAGGGATTCTTTCGTCAATGTAACACGCCTTTATGACATTGCCAGTGGGCGACTACGCAGATTCCTTTAACGAAAGGTGCGTCAGCCACAAACGGGTATCAAACTCCAACTGATGGTACTGCGGCTCCATGTGGCAGCACAGCTGATAGAAGGCTTTGTCGTGCTCTTTTTCTTTTAGGTGCGCCAGCTCGTGTACCACGATCATCTTCAAAAAAGCCTCCGGCGCGCTGCGGAATACGGTCGCCACGCGGATCTCTGCTTTGGCCTTCAGCTTGCCGCCCTGCACGCGGGATACCGCCGTGTGCAGCCCGAGCGCGTTCTTCAGCACGTGGATCTTATTGTCGTACATGACTTTATTGATGGGCGGCGCGTTACGCAGGAACTGGCTTTTCAGATCCTGGGTATACTGCCAGAGGGCTTTATCGGTGGCGAAATCGTGGGTACCCGGGTAGCGTTTTTCCAGCACCGCCCCCAGACGCTGTTCAGCAATCAGCGTTCTCACTTGAGAAAGCAAATGTTCCGGGTAGCCCTGGAGGTAAGTTAGTTGGTTCATCTTTGCCCATGCCAATCATAAAAAGTGTATACTCACGCACCCTTTTCAGGGATACGCCGAAATTTTACCATTCAGGAGGGCCGATGAGCCACACAGACAACGGTTTCCGTTCACTGACACTTAAACGTTTCCCGGAGACGGACGACGTTAACCCACTGCTGGCGTGGGAAGCAGCCGATGAATATCTGCTGCAACAGCTGGACGATACTGAGATTCGCGGCCCGGTGCTTATCCTGAATGATACCTTCGGTGCGCTGGCCTGCGCGCTGGCGGAGCATACGCCGTACAGCATCGGCGACTCTTACTTAAGCGAGCTGGCGACGCGTGAAAACCTGCGCCACAACGACATTGCCGAGTCGAGCGTGAAGTTCCTCGACAGCACCGCGGAATACCCACAGGCGCCGGGCGTCGTACTGATTAAGCTGCCGAAAACCATGGCGCTGCTGGAGCAACAGCTGCGTGCGCTGCGCGACGTAGTCACGCCAGAAACGCGCATTCTTGCCGGTGCAAAAGCGCGTGATATCCATACTTCTACGCTTGAGCTGTTTGAAAAAGTGCTGGGCCCAACCACCACCACGCTGGCATGGAAAAAGGCGCGCCTGATCAACGGCACCTTTACCAAACCGGCGCTGGCTGAAACCGCCCAGACCCTGAGCTGGAAGCTGGAAGGCACCGACTGGACTATCCACAACCACGCGAACGTCTTCTCCCGTACTGGGCTGGATATCGGCGCGCGCTTCTTTATGGAGCATCTGCCGGAAAACCTGGAAGGCGAGATTGTCGATCTCGGCTGCGGCAATGGCGTGCTGGGCATGACGCTGCTGGCGAAAAACCCAGAAGCCAGCGTGGTGTTTGTTGATGAATCGCCGATGGCGGTCGCTTCCAGCCGCCTGAATGTGGAAACCAACCTGCCGGACGCGCTGGATCGCAGCGAGTTTATGATTAACAACGCGCTCTCCGGCGTAGAACCGTTCCGCTTTAACGCGGTGTTCTGCAACCCGCCGTTCCACCAGAAGCATGCGCTGACCGATAACATCGCGTGGGAGATGTTCCACCACGCCCGCCGCTGCCTGAAAATTAACGGCGAACTGTATATCGTGGCGAACCGTCATCTGGACTATTTCCACAAGCTGAAGAAGATTTTTGGTAACTGCGAAACCATCGCCACCAACAACAAGTTTGTGATCCTCAAAGCGGTGAAGCTGGGCCGTCGTCGTTAATGGGATAGAACCTTTCCCGGCGTCGCATTCGCTCGGCCGAGCGAATGCGACGCCGGGGGCATGCTGATTTAAATACCTAGCGCCAGCTTCGTCCCCTGCGCAATCGCCCGCCGAGCATCCAGCTCACTGGCCACATCACAACCACCGATAAGATGCACCGTCTTACCTGCCGCTTGTAACGGTTCCTGCAACGCACGGTTTGGCTCCTGACCGGCACAAATAATCACGTTATCAACCGCCAACACCTGCGCTTCACCGCCTATCTCAACGTGCAGCCCTTCGTCGTCTATCTTCTGATAGCTGACCGCCGGGATCATCTTCACGCCGCGTGAAAGCAGGGTGGTGCGGTGGATCCAGCCGGTGGTTTTGCCCAACCCTTCGCCCGGCTTGCTGGCTTTACGCTGCAGCATCACAATCTGCCGCGAGCTGCGGGCCAGATGCGGCCCTTCCGGGCGCAGGCCGCCTGCCTGCTGCAGGCTGGTATCAATGCCCCATTCTACGCAAAACTCCGCGATATTCTGGCTGGTGGGCTCGCCCGGCTGGCTTAAGTACATCGCCGTATCAAAACCGATGCCGCCGCAGCCGATGATCGCCACGCGCTGCCCCACCGGCGTCTTGTCACGCAGCACGTCCAGATAGGTCAGCACTTTCGGGTGATCGATGCCGTCGATCGGCGGGGTACGCGGCGCGATCCCGGTAGATAGGATCACTTCATCAAAGCCGAGGAGATCGTCGGCACTGACGCGCTGGTTGAGCTTCAGCGTCACACCGGTGACGTCGATCATCCGGCGGTAGTAGCGCAGCGTTTCGTAAAACTCTTCTTTGCCGGGGATCTGCTTGGCGATATTAAACTGCCCGCCGATCTCCGCGCTGGCGTCGAACAGCGTCACCTGATGGCCGCGCGCGGCGGCGTTGATCGCAAACGCCAGCCCCGCCGGGCCTGCGCCGACGACCGCCAGGTTTTTGCGCGTGGTCGCTGGAAGGATCGGCATTTTGGTTTCGTGACAGGCGCGCGGGTTGACCAGGCATGAGGTTACCTTGCCAACAAAGATCTGATCCAGACAGGCCTGGTTGCAGCCGATACAGGTGTTGATCTCATCGCTGCGTCCCGACTGAGCTTTTGACAGCAGCTCGGCATCGGCAAGGAACGGACGGGCCATCGACACCATATCGGCATCGCCGCGTGCCAGAATATCGTCCGCCACCTGCGGATCGTTAATGCGGTTAGTGGTAATCAGCGGAACGGTGACCACACCTTTTAATTTGCGCGTCACCCAGCTAAACGCACCGCGCGGTACCGGCGTGGCGATGGTTGGGATCCGCGCTTCGTGCCAGCCGATCCCCGTGTTGATGATCGTTGCACCCGCGGCTTCGATCGCCTGAGCGAGACGTACGGTTTCATCAAAGGTGCCGCCGTTGTCTACCAGGTCGAGCATCGACAGGCGATAGATAATAATAAAGTCTTTCCCGACACGCTGGCGTACGGCGCGCACCACTTCTACCGCGAAGCGCATGCGGTTCTCATAACTGCCGCCCCATTGATCGTCGCGCTGGTTGGTGCGCGCGGCGAGAAATTCGTTAATCAGGTAACCTTCCGAGCCCATCACCTCTACGCCGTCGTAGCCTGCTTCCCGCGCCAGCTGGGCGCAGCGGGCGAAGTCGTCAATCAGCGCGAGGATACCTTCGTGGGTGAGTTCGCGCGGCGTAAAGCGGTTGATGGGGGCCTGAAGTGGGGAAGGGGCGACCAGGTTTGGCTGGTAGCTGTAGCGCCCGGTATGCAGGATCTGCAGCGCAATTTTGCCGCCTTCCTGATGGACGGCATCGGTAATGGTGCGGTGGTGCGGCAATTGGCTGACATCGTTCAGCATCGCGCCGCCGGCCATCCCTACGCCGGTAGCATCCGGTGCGATGCCGCCGCTGACGATCAGCGCCACGCCGTGACGTGCGCGTTCCGCGTAGAACGCCGCCAGACGCTCGGCGCCATCGGGATACTCTTCCAGCCCGGTATGCATGGAACCCATCAGCACGCGGTTTTTCAACTGGGTAAAACCAAGATCGAGCGGGGCAAACAGCGACGGATAGCTCATAAGGATGTCCAGTATGTGAAATTATTGTTATGTGGTCGGATGAGTTACTAATTTAGCCGTCGGCGGGAAAAAGGGAAAAGGGGAATGCGATGATTGTGATGGGATTCAAAGAACGCCCCCCCACCAAAGGGTAGGGGGCGTGAGTTTACTGCTCGGTGGCAACCTGACTCTGGCTGACACGCAGGGCCGCCAGCGCGTTACGCGCGGCCTTAAGCACCTGGTCGCATTGTTCCATCGTTAAGGTTAACGGCGGTTCGATGCGGATGGTCTTGGCATTGTTGAGCGTCCCGGCAACCAGCACGCGCTGGCGGAACATCTCGCTAGCAAAGTGATAGCCGATTTCGTTATCGACAAACTCAATGGCCATCAGCATGCCTCTGCCGCGCGCTTCACGGACCAGATCCGGATATTCACGCGCCATGCTGCGGAAACCGTCCAGCAGAATATCGCCTTTCTGCTCCGCCTGAGCGGGCAGGTTTTCGGTCAGCAGCACGTTGATGGTCGCCAGCGCGGCCGCACAGGCCAGCGGGTTACCGCCAAAGGTGGTGGTGTGCAGGAACGGGTTGTCGAACAGCACCGAGAACACCTCTTCGGTGGCGATGGTCGCGCCAATCGGCATCACGCCGCCGCCGAGTGCCTTCGCCAGGCATAAAATGTCCGGCTGAACGTTCTCATGCTCGCAGGCAAACATCTTACCGGTGCGCCCCATGCCGGTTTGCACTTCGTCGAAGATAAGCAGCGCGCCAAACTCGTCGCACAGCTTACGCACGGCGGGCAGGTAGCCTTGCGGTGGCAGAATGACGCCACCTTCACCCTGGATGGGCTCGAGGATCACCGCCGCCACGTCATCGCCGGTTTTCTGGCATTCGCTCAGCATCGTGCGCATGGCGTCGAGATTACCGAACGGCACGTGGCGGAAGCCCGGCAGCAGCGGCATAAACGGCTTGCGGAACGTTGACTTAGCGGTGGCCGACAGCGCCCCAAGCGATTTGCCATGGAACGCGCCGCTGGTGGCGATAAAGGTGAACTTGCCGCGCGGCGACTGGTAGGCTTTCGCTAGCTTCAGCGCCGCCTCTACCGACTCGGTGCCGCTGTTGCTAAAGAAGCTGTACTTCAGCTTGCCCGGCGCCAGCGCCGCCAGCGTTTTAGCGAGCATCGCCCGTAGCGGGTCGAGGAGTTCCTGGCTGTGAAGCGGCTGTTTCGCGAGTTGATTCTGTACGGCGGAAACCACAACTGGATTACGGTGCCCCACGTTGAAAATACCAAAACCGCCCAGGCAATCGAGAAACTCCTGACCCTGGGTGTCGACAAGCGTATTTAACCCTCCCGCTTGCCACTCTACGGCTCCGTAATCCCCACCGGCAGTTACAGATTTTCGGTACTCTAAAAACCCCGGATTCACATGTTCTTTGAAGTATTCCCTGACCTCCTGGTTAAGAGCTTTCATCTCCTCATGATCAAGCGTTCGCTTTTCAATGAGATTCAGTGCGTGTGCGCTGCAGGCCAGAGCCGATGCGCTGGAAGGTAACCTGTTCAAAATAAGCTCCTGGGGATCACGTATCACACGATACTGATTTAAGTATTGCAGGGATTACGCCACATCAGCGTTGACGGTAAAAATCGGGATAAACGCCAGGGGAAATCGCACTTGTACAATATTTGATCGTCCAGAGAAATGGGAGAGTGTGAAAGCGGTCACGCAGAGGTGCGTTGTGGTTGGGCGTATTGCCCTACAAAAGGGCAGGTTTTGCGCCACGACTGAGCAGCAAAGAATGACGTGGGGAAAGTAGGGCTTTTGTCGATTTTGCGATCTAACGCAAAATTAACAATTAAGGTTAATTTAATATCCTCCGATATAACAATTGTAATACATTTCTCTTTGCACCTGAAAAGGATGTTCGTATGTCTACCCTGCCCGACCTGAATTCGTCCGAATCGCTTCTGGACGACCACACCACTTTGATGTCCACCACCGATCTCAACAGCTATATCACCCACGTAAACGATGCCTTTATAAAGGTGAGCGGCTATAGCCGTCACGAGATGCTGGGCCAGCCGCACAACATGGTGCGCCATCCTGATATGCCAAAAGCTGCTTTCGCCGATATGTGGCGTACTCTGAAGCAGGGCGAGCCGTGGAGCGGCATCGTCAAAAATCGCCCGAAACACGGCGGCCATTACTGGGTGCGTGCGAACGCCATCCCCCAGGTGCGTAATGGCAAAACGATTGGCTATATGTCGATTCGTACCAAAGCCAGCGAGGAAGAGGTGGCGGCGGTTGAGCCGTTGTATCAGGCGCTTCGCGAAGAACGCAGCAATAAGCGTCTCTATAAAGGTCGCGTTATTAGCAAGCGCTGGTGGGGCAAGCTGTCGGCTATTCCGCTGCGCTGGCGGGTCAGAAGCATTATGTTGGGGTTCTATCTGCTGCTTGCGGCGAGCCTGCTGGCCCTGGGCGCACCGATTCTGCCGGTGCTGGCGTCAGCGGTGATCCTCTTACTGACCACGCTGGTACTGGAGTGGCAGATTGTTCGCCCGGTGGAAAATGTGGCGCGACAGGCGCTTAGCGTGGCAACCGGTGAACGTAACAGCGTTGATCCGTTGCCGCGCAGCGATGAGCTGGGCCTAACGCTACGCGCGGTTGGCCAGCTCGGGTTGATGTGCCGCTGGTTGATAAACGATGTCTCGACGCAGGTGAATAGCGTGAGCGACGGCAGCGATGTGCTGGCGCGCGGTAATGAAGATCTGAATCAGCGCACTCAGGAAACGGTGGTCAACGTGCAGCAAACGGTGGCGACCATGAGCCAGATGGCGGCGTCGGTGCAGAATAACTCTCAGACGGCCGCCGAGGCCGATAAGCTTTCGTTGGCGGCCAGCGGCGCGGCGGCGCAGGGCGGCCAGGCGATGCACCGGGTGGTGCAGACCATGGAAGATATCGCTGACAGCACGCAGCGCATCGGTTCTATCACGACCTTGATTAACGATATCGCGTTCCAGACCAATATCCTGGCGTTGAACGCCGCCGTTGAAGCGGCGCGCGCGGGCGAGCAGGGGAGAGGGTTTGCCGTGGTCGCCGGGGAAGTTCGCCATCTGGCGAGCCGTAGCGCGACGGCGGCAAACGAAATTCGTCAGCTGATTGAGGCCAGCGCCAGCAAGGTGCAGTCGGGCTCCGAGCAGGTTCACGCTGCCGGGCGCACGATGGATGACATTGTCTCGCAGGTACAAAATGTCACCCAACTGATTGCGCAGATTAGTCAATCTACGTCTGAACAGGCCACGGGGCTGTCTGATTTAACGCGTGCCGTGGCGAAGCTGGATGAGATCACCCAGAAAAACGCCGGACTGGTGGCGGAAAGCGCCAACGTGTCGGCGATGGTAAAACACCGCGCCAGCCGTTTACAGGATGCGGTCACCGTCCTGCATTAATCCAGCTGCGAGATCTCCAGCGCCGCGCGGTCGATAATGCCAATCACCTGTTTCAGCTGCGCGTCGCCGATCTCGCCCTGATTCACCTTCAGGTCGAGCACCGCCTTAAAGTTATCCAGCGCCCGCTTCATTTGCGGGTTTTTGCGCAGCTCATGTCCGACCATCCTGGACTTCAGACGTGCCTGAATATGTTCCAGCGGTTCCTGATTTTCTTCCAGCGTCTGGATGCCTTCTGCGGTAATGGCGATTTTTTTACGCCCGCCGTCCTCTTCATGCACGGTAATCAGCCCCTGGTCCTGGAGCAGGTCGAGCGTCGGGTAGATAACGCCTGGGCTTGGGCTATAGTTGCCCTGGGTTAGTGTCTCAATGGCTTTAATCAGTTCATAGCCGTGGCTGGCGTTATCCTTCAGGATGTTGAGGACCACCAGGCGTAGTTCGCCGTGGCCGAAGAAGCGCTGGCGACGTCCGCCGCCGCCGTGGCCTTCACCACGCCCGCCACGATGTTCACACTCACCGTGCTCGCCGCGATGTCCGCGACCACCACGGCCACGATGTTCAGAATCAGAGAAAGGTCTCATGATGTTTATCCTTACGTTATTTAGATATATCTAAATTACATCTAAAGTTATGTCTTTAGCAATATCGAAAATGAGAAAATTATTAATTTATTGATATTTAATGATTTTAATTTTGGTGGTGAGTTTTTTGTGCGCTGTTATTCATATATCTTAAAAATAGCTTGCTTTCTGTTTAGTTGGCAATCATTATCATTTGCAAATGATTTAGATATATCTATTTGTGAGAGAGACGCCGAATGAAAGAGAACAAGTACCCACAGCGCGTGCGCAATGAACTCCGTTTCCGTGAACTGACCGTCCTGCGCGTTGAGCGCATTGGCGACGCTTTCCAGCGCGTGGTGCTGGGCGGCGAGGCGCTGGATGGTTTTAGTTCGCGTGGCTTTGACGATCACACCAAGCTGTTTTTCCCGCAGGCAGGTAGCACCCTGACACCACCGACGATGACCGATGAGGGCATTGTGTGGGCAGACGGTGTACGCCCGCAGGCCCGCGACTATACGCCGCTCTATAACGCCGAGCGCCATGAGCTGGCCTACGATTTCTTTATCCACGATGGCGGTGTTGCCAGCCAGTGGGCAATTGAGGCAAAAGCAGGCGATACGCTGCTTATCGGCGGCCCGCGCGGTTCACTGGTGGTGCCGGAAGATTATGCCTGGCAGCTGTATGTTTGCGATGAAACCGGTATGCCAGCGCTGCGTCGCCGTCTGGAAGCGCTGCAAACGCTAGCGGAGCGCCCGCAGGTAACGGCGCTGGTGATGGTAAAAGACGAAGCGGATAAAGCCTATCTGGCCGGGTTTGATGGTTTCAATATCGAGTGGATCTCCGGCTACGATGCAGCCACCGTTGCCGCGCGGCTGGCACAGCTCACGGTGCCGGCGTCGGATTACTTTATCTGGCTGAGCGGTGAAGGGAAGGTGGTAAAAAACCTGACCGATGGTTTTGTGACCGACGCTATCGACCCGCAGCTGGTGCGATCAAGCGCCTACTGGCACGCGAAATAACCGCATTCCGGTTGCGCTATACGATGACGTGATAGCGCGACCCCCTTCCTGCCATCTCTCTCCCCATGATTTATCCTGATCTTCCATCATCATTATGATGAACACCCCGTTTTCCATACTTTTTATACGATTATTTTGCACAGTTATTAAGGCTTTATTTAGCGATTGATTTTTATCTAATTGATTGTTTTTAAATGATTATTATCACTTAAACATATGGTTATGTGATGTCAATCACTACATTCGGTTTTCCAATACAAAATCTGTAAAACTAGAACTTTGTCGACTTTTCGTCTAAAAATACCGGGTCAAGGGCTAGACACGACCACTTAATGGTTATCAAATGGTTAAAAAATACCGTGTCAGATGTTATTCATCGACAAAATTAAAAAATGGTTAGCCCGCATATACCCTAAATAATTCGAGTTGCAGGAAGGCGGCAAGGGAGTGAATCCCCAGGAGCTTACTCTAGTAAGTGACTGGGGTGAGCGAACGCAGCCAACGCACCTGCAACTTGAAGTATGACGGGTATACACGACTTACCTGCGTTACGACGCACCTTCTGGAGAAACTATGCATTCCTCTGTTAATAAAAACGAAAGCCGAACCTTTTTCGGTCATCCGTACCCATTGGGTTCGCTGTTCTTTACCGAAATGTGGGAGCGATTCTCGTTTTACGGTATCCGCCCGTTACTGATTCTGTTTATGGCGGCAACCGTCTATGACGGCGGCATGGGCTTAGCGCGTGAAAACGCCTCGGCGATTGTAGGGATCTTCGCGGGGACCATGTACCTGGCGGCGCTGCCGGGCGGCTGGCTGGCCGATAACTGGCTTGGCCAACAAAAGGCAGTGTGGTACGGCTCCATTCTGATTGCGCTCGGCCACCTGTCGATCGCGCTGTCGGCCTTTATGGGTGACAACCTGTTCTTTATCGGCCTGATGTTTATCGTGCTGGGCTCTGGTCTGTTCAAGACCTGTATCTCGGTCATGGTTGGTACACTGTATAAAAAGGGCGATGCCCGTCGTGACGGCGGCTTCTCGCTGTTTTATATGGGTATCAACATGGGGTCATTTATCGCGCCGCTGATTTCCGGCTGGCTGATTAAATCCCACGGTTGGCACTGGGGCTTTGGCATCGGTGGTATCGGGATGCTGGTGGCGCTGGTTATCTTCCGCGTGTTCGCTGTACCGGCGATGAAACGCTACGACAGCGAAGTGGGCCTCGACTCCACCTGGAACAGCCCGGTGGCGAAGAAAAACGGCGTCGGCGCGTGGCTGCTGGCGTTAGCGGTAGGCGTGGCGGTGATTATCACCCTGATTGCCCAGGGCATCATTGTGATTAACCCGGTGGCGGTTGCCAGCGTGCTGGTGTACGTGATTGCGGCGTCCGTTGCGCTGTACTTCATCTACCTGTTTGCCTTCGCGGGCCTGAGCCGTAAAGAGCGCGCGCGTCTGCTGGTGTGCTTTATTCTGCTGGTCTCCGCCGCGTTCTTCTGGTCGGCCTTCGAGCAGAAGCCAACGTCCTTTAACCTGTTTGCCAACGACTATACCAACCGCATGATCGGTGATTTTGAGATCCCAGCGGTGTGGTTCCAGTCGATTAACGCCCTGTTTATCATCCTGCTGGCACCGGTCTTTAGCTGGGCCTGGCCTGCGCTGGCGCGTAAAAACGTCCGTCCAGGCAGTATCACCAAGTTCGTTATCGGTATTCTGTGTGCGGCGGCAGGCTTTGGCCTGATGATGCTGGCGGCGCAAAACGTGCTGAGTAACGGCGGCGCTGGCGTATCGCCAATGTGGCTGGTGGGCAGCATCCTGATGCTGACGCTCGGCGAACTGTGCCTGAGCCCGATTGGTCTGGCGACCATGACGCTGCTGGCACCGGAGAGAATGCGCGGCCAGATGATGGGGCTGTGGTTCTGCGCCAGTGCGCTGGGTAACCTGGCGGCGGGTCTGATCGGTGGCCACGTGAAGGCTGACCAGCTGGATATGCTGCCGGACCTGTTTGCCCGCTGTTCTATCGCGCTGCTGATTTGTGCGGCGGTGCTGTGCGTGCTGATTGTGCCGGTTCGCCGGATGCTGGAAAACGCCAAATCCAGCGCGGAGCAAAAGCCAGTCAGCAACGCGTAATCCCGTTCTGACACCTGAGCCGGTACAATGCTGTACCGGCTTTTTTTTGCGCAGCGTGCACCATTTCTTGCGCAAAACAGCCATAAAACGTGATTTTTGATCGAGAATAAGTGCAATAACGTGAGCGGTTCCTTTGAAATTGCGGCGGATTCCGGTCCATAGTATAGACTTGATTACTACGTGGTTAATTTTAAGGACAAGCATATGCCAGCAGTCATTGATAAAGCGTTGGATTTTATTGGTGGTATGAACACGTCTGAGCCAGTACCACAGTCCATGGATGAAAGTACGGCAAAGGGAATTCTGAAATATTTGAAAGAATTAGGTACTCCGGCGAGCGCTGCCGATGTGGCTGAACGCGGCCATCAGGAAGGCTGGAGCGACGGATTTACCGAAAAAGTCGCAGGATGGGCCGACAAGGTTGAGTCCGGCGAGCATATGGTGATTAAGAACCCTGAATTCTTCTCTTCCTACATGCGTGAAGAGCTTCGCTCACTGGTGTGAGTTAATCCTGTATAAACCGCAATAACCGATCCCGGATGCTTTCACTTTCAGCGTGAGAGCATCCTTTCTTAGTTTGTGCCCTTCATTTTCCAACCCTGCAATATTCGCTTTTTTCCCGCCGCGATGCTGGTATTACTTGTGGCGAAATTAAAATCACATCACGTATTTATTTTAAGCATTTTAAATATTTCATTTATTAGCAGTGATTTTATTACCAGACTATTTATTTCGGCGTTTATTTTTATCGTATTTTTTCTATCAAGAAATTTAACCTTTCTTGTCGCTATTATTTTTTTTCATCATCTTAAATTAAAAAATTATGAATAAATTGCTACTAAGGTTAATCGATTACATTATTTTGATTTGCGAAAGCAGCGGTGATGATTAAAGAATCATTGCGGATTTATTGATATTTACCGTTGAAATTTGATTTTAGTCAACAAATCATGCTGATGATTTATGCTGAAGGCACAGTGGGTATGGAGTTAAACCTACCTGTCATGAGGCTTTGCTGCCATTCGTTACCTATTTTAGAGATGTTGTTTAACAATTAATTCATGTTGACGGAGTTACATTTTAAATATTAGGCTTTACACAAATTTACGACCAGAAGTAAACGCTTTCACACCTATCTGAAAGCCAGTTATTTCTGCGTTGAAAAGAAATAAAAGCACCGATAACGAGTGCGTAACAAAAAATACCGTAATAAAAACTGCAAAAGCAGATGTGGTGTTTTTTGACGATCCATTATTTGTTAATTGATGAGTGGCAAAATGATACGGAATGGTTCTATGCGGAGCATGATAGCCTCTGCACGTTCGTTCGACATACGTCAAATCGATTCTGAATCCCGCTTGCATCGCGGGATGCTCGGAAGCCAGCTCATCCTTTGAATTCGGTAATCAGCCTTAGGCTCTCCCTTGCGGGAGGGCTTTTTTAATGACGCGCGATAGCCTTGCGAGCCATTAAAAAAGCCTGGATTACCGGGCAAATCCCTACGGGGAATAATAATCAAAGGAACATAAAAAAATGATGAAAAGCAAGCTGGCAATTCTGATCGGTCTCGTGGCGCTGGCATCCACCGCTCACGCTGCTGAAATCTATAACAAAGACAGCAACAAACTTGATCTGTACGGCAAAGTGAAGGCAGAGCACGACTTCACCTCTTCCGTTGGCAACTCTGACGCGACCTATGCTCGTCTGGGCTTCAAAGGTGAAACTCAGATCGCCAACGGCGTGGTGGGTTATGGTCAGTTTGAACACCAGTTCAACGCTGACCAGGCCGAAGGCCCTGCGCAGACTGAATCTACCCGTCTGGCGTTTGCTGGTCTGGATCTGGGCGACTACGGTTCTATCGACTACGGCCGTAACTACGGTATCCAGTACGACATCGGTTCTTATACCGACGTGCTGACCGAATTCGGCGGTGACTCTTTCCAGAACGTCGACAACTACATGAACCAGCGCACCACCGGTGTTCTGACCTATCGTAACAAAAACTTCTTCGGTCTGGTCGACGGTCTGGCGCTGGGTCTCCAGTACCAGGGTGCTAACGAACGTGAAGATGCGCCGCTGAAGTCAAACGGAGAAGGCTTCGGTACTTCCCTTCAGTACGAAATTCCTGATTCTGGTGTGACTGTAGGCGCAGCATACAGCCGCGCGAACACGACGGATGTGGTATATGAAATCCCGGGAGGTGGCGCTTCTTATAAACCTGCTTTAGGCAATACTGCTGAAGCCTGGTCTGTGGGTGCAAAATATGATGCTAATAGCCTCATGCTGGCCACCACTTATACCGAAACTCATAACATGACCCCACTGAAGCCAGTGATCCATGATGAGATGCTCCCGATCTTCACCGATAAATCTAAAGCGTTTGAAGCTATCGCAGGTTACACCTTTGACTTCGGTCTGCAGCCTACCGTTGGTTACGTACAGCAGCGTGCGGAACTTGCCGGTCACTCTTTCGACGCGGTTAAATATGTTCAGCTGGGCGCTGCTTACTACTTCAACAAAAACTTTGCGGTGGATGCAGCATACAAAATCAACCTGCTGAAAGATGGTAATGACTTCGGTTTCAAAACCGACGATCAGACCGTACTGGGCGCTACCTACCAGTTCTAATTCAGGTAGCAAACTCTCATTAGTTTGTTTTTTTTATATGTGCCTAATTTTTTTGAACGTATTTTGCCCCACTTTGGTGGGGCTTTTTTATGCCCTAATTTTCGGCTTTTAACCTGCGCCAGAAGGTGGTGCGGCTCACCCCCAGATAGCGCGCGGCGGCACCTCTATCGCCGTTAAACTGCGCGAGTACCTGATGCGGTGTAAGCGAGACTGACGGCGGCGAGTCGGCGCGGCATTCTGTAAGTTCAGGCAGGCACTGGCGTAAAAAATCACCGTTCAGCTCCGGCTGTGGCTCAACGCTTAAAAACAGCGCCAGCCGCTCCATCATATTGCGCAGTTCGCGGATATTGCCTGGCCAGGTGTAGCTCAGCAGTACCGACTGGCTTTGCATCAGCCCCTGATGCATCGCTTCGCCAAACGGCGCGTGTAATGCCGCCAGCGACTGCTGCAAAAAACCTTCCGCCAGCGGCACGATATCTGCCAGCCGCTCACGCAGCGGCGACAGCTTCAGCCGCAGAATACTCAGGCGATAAAACAGGTCCTGACGAAACTGCCCGCGCTTCATCTCCGCTTCCAGATCGCAGTGGGTGGCGCTAATCACCCGTACATCGACCGGAATCGGTAGGTGCCCGCCAACGCGCGTGACCTCTTTCTCCTCCAGCACGCGCAGCAACCGGGTTTGCAGAGGCAGGGGCATCTCGCCAATCTCATCTAAAAACAGCGTCCCGCCATGGGCGATTTCAAACAGCCCGGCACGCCCGCCGCGCCGCGAGCCGGTAAACGCCCCTTCTTCATAGCCAAACAGCTCTGCTTCTAAAAGCGATTCGGCAATTGCCCCGCAGTTGACGGCGACAAACGGTGGGAAGGATTTACCCTGACGATGACCGAGCTTCGCGAAATATTCACGATGGATTGCCTGCGCCGCCAGCTCTTTCCCGGTGCCGGTTTCCCCCTGAATCAGCACCGCGGCGCTGGAGCGCGCATAGAGCAGGATGGTATGGCGTACCTGCTCCATCGGCGCGGACGCCCCACGCATATCGTCTAATGCATAACGCGTGCGCAGGCCGTTACCAGCGGCATAGCGGCGACTTTGTCGCTGGGTCAGGCGAGTCATATCCAGCGCATCGCTAAACGCCTGGCGGACGGTGGCTTCGGAGTAGATAAAGATGCCGGTCATCCCGGCCTCTTCGGCGAGGTCGGTAATCAACCCGGCGCCCACCACGGCTTGTATACCGCTGGCCTTTAACTCGTTGATTTGTCCGCGCGCGTCCTCTTCGGTGACGTAGCAGCGCTGATCAAGGCGCAGGTTAAAGGTCTTTTGAAAAGCGACCAGGGCGGGCAGCGTCTGCTGATAAGTCACCACGCCGATAGACGCGGTGAGCTTGCCGGCTTTTGCCAGCGCCTGCAGCACGTCAAAACCGCTGGGTTTAATCAGGATAACCGGCACGGAGAGGCGGCTTTTTAAGTACGCGCCGTTGGAGCCTGCGGCAATGATGGCGTCGCAACGCTCGGTCGCCAGCTTCTTGCGGATGTAGTTCACCGCTTTTTCAAACCCAAGCTGGATGGGCGTAATAGTGGCCTGGTTATCGAACTCGAGACTGATATCGCGGAACAGTTCAAACAGGCGCGTTACCGACACCGTCCAGATAACCGGCTTGTCGTCATTCACCCGTGGCGGAAGAGGGGTAGCTGCCATTGTGTGCTCAAAAAAAGAGGGCCGAATATTGGGTGTAGACCATGTTTCATGAATGTTGCAATGAAACGTTATGGAACGATAAGTGAAACGTTAGCTGACACGCTTTAATCGCCAGATATAGCGCAGTGAATGGCTAATCTATTGTTATCAAAGATGTTTAAAGAATGGTGGTGAAAAATCAGCTGTTGGCATACCCCTTGCTTTATCTGAATCAACAGATAGTAACAAGTTGATAACAAGAGGACGGGATATGTCTCTACACTCTCCAGGCCAGGCATTCCGCGCTGCGCTAACGAAAGAAAACCCCTTACAGATTGTTGGCACCATTAACGCTAACCACGCGCTGCTGGCTCAGCGAGCCGGGTATCAGGCTATTTACCTCTCCGGCGGCGGCGTGGCGGCCGGTTCCCTCGGGCTGCCGGATTTGGGCATCTCCACGCTCGACGACGTGCTGACCGACATTCGCCGCATTACCGACGTTTGCCCGCTGCCGCTGCTGGTGGATGCGGATATCGGCTTTGGCTCATCGGCGTTTAACGTGGCACGGACGGTGAAGTCGATCAGTAAGGCCGGAGCCGCCGCGCTGCACATTGAAGATCAGATTGGCGCTAAGCGCTGCGGCCATCGCCCGAACAAAGCCATCGTCTCAAAAGAGGAGATGGTCGACCGCATTCGGGCGGCGGTAGATGCGCGTACCGACCCGGACTTCGTGATCATGGCGCGCACCGATGCGCTGGCGGTGGAAGGGCTGGAGGCGGCTATCGATCGCGCTCGTGCTTATGTGGAAGCGGGGGCCGACATGCTGTTCCCGGAGGCGATTACTGAACTGTCGATGTACCGCCAGTTTGCCGATGCGGTACAGGTACCGATCCTTGCCAATATCACCGAATTCGGCGCGACGCCGCTGTTCACCACCGATGAACTGCGCAGCGCCCACGTGGCGATGGCGCTCTATCCGCTCTCGGCCTTCCGCGCCATGAACCGCGCCGCCGAACAGGTCTACAACGTGCTGCGTCAGGAAGGCACGCAGAAAAGCGTTATCGACATCATGCAGACGCGTAATGAGCTGTACGAAAGCATCAACTACTACCAGTACGAAGAGAAGCTCGACGCGTTGTATACCAAAAAGTAGGCCGGATAAGGCGTACACGGACACCCTCAGTACCCTACACATGATAATAATGACGAGGACAATATGAGCGACACATCGATCCTGCAAAATAGCACCCATGTCATTAAGCCTAAAAAATCCGTCGCCCTTTCCGGCGTACCGGCGGGAAACACCGCGCTGTGCACCGTCGGTAAAAGCGGCAACGACCTGCACTATCGCGGCTACGATATTCTCGACTTAGCGGAGCACTGCGAGTTTGAAGAGGTGGCCCATCTGCTGATCCACGGCAAGCTGCCGACCCGCGATGAACTGCAGGCCTACAAGATTAAACTTAAGGCGCTGCGCGGCCTGCCGGCCAACGTGCGCACCGTGCTGGAAGCGCTGCCGGCGGCTTCCCACCCGATGGACGTGATGCGCACCGGCGTCTCGGCGCTGGGCTGCACGCTGCCGGAAAAGGAGGGGCATACCGTCTCCGGCGCGCGCGATATTGCCGACAAACTGCTGGCCTCGCTCAGCTCAATCCTTCTCTACTGGTATCACTACAGCCACAACGGCGAACGCATCCAGCCGGAAACCGACGACGACTCGGTCGGCGGCCACTTCCTGCATCTGCTGCACGGTGAAAAGCCCTCGGCCAGTTGGGAGAAGGCGATGCACATTTCGCTGGTCCTCTACGCCGAGCATGAGTTTAACGCCTCCACCTTTACCAGCCGGGTGATTGCCGGGACCGGTTCTGACGTTTACTCGGCCATTATCGGCGCCATTGGCGCGCTGCGCGGCCCGAAACACGGCGGGGCCAACGAAGTGTCGCTGGAAATTCAGCAGCGCTATGAAACGCCGGATGAAGCCGAAGCGGATATCCGCAAGCGGGTGGAAAACAAAGAGGTGGTGATTGGTTTCGGTCACCCGGTTTATACCATCGCCGACCCGCGCCATCAGGTGATTAAGCGCGTCGCCAAACGACTCTCTCAGGAGGGTGGTTCACTCAAAATGTACAACATTGCCGACCGTCTGGAGTCGGTGATGTGGGATACCAAGAAGATGTTCCCCAACCTCGATTGGTTCTCGGCGGTCTCCTACAACATGATGGGCGTCCCGACCGAAATGTTCACCCCGCTGTTCGTCATCGCCCGCGTGACCGGCTGGGCGGCGCACATTATTGAACAGCGCCAGGACAACAAAATTATCCGTCCTTCCGCCAACTACACCGGCCCGGAAGACCGCGAATTTGTGCCGCTGGATAAGCGTCAGTAATCCCTTACCGCTAACGATAAAAAACAGGAAAAGTACCTTATGTCCGCTCAGATGATGAATGTTCGCCCGGAGTTTGATCGTGAAATCGTGGATATCGTGGATTACGTGATGCACTACGATGTCACCTCAAAAGTGGCCTATGACACCGCCCATTACTGCCTGCTTGATACGCTGGGCTGCGGGCTGGAAGCGCTGGAATACCCGGCTTGTAAAAAGCTGATGGGGCCGATTGTCCCGGGCACCGTCGTGCCGAACGGCGTACGTGTGCCGGGCACCCAGTTCCAGCTCGACCCGGTGCAGGCGGCGTTTAACATTGGCGCGATGATCCGCTGGCTCGATTTTAACGATACCTGGCTTGCCGCCGAGTGGGGTCATCCATCCGATAACCTTGGCGGAATTCTGGCGACGGCGGACTGGTTGTCGCGCAACGCCGTTGCTACAGGCAAAGCGCCGCTGACCATGAAGCAGGTGCTGACCGGGATGATTAAGGCCCATGAAATTCAGGGCTGTATTGCGCTTGAGAACTCCTTTAACCGCGTCGGCCTCGACCACGTACTGCTGGTGAAAGTGGCGTCTACCGCCGTGGTGGCGGAAATGCTGGGGCTGACGCGCGATGAGATCCTCAACGCGGTTTCTCTGGCGTGGGTCGATGGCCAGTCGCTGCGCACCTATCGTCATGCGCCGAACACCGGGACGCGTAAGTCCTGGGCGGCAGGGGACGCCACCTCCCGCGCTGTGCGTCTGGCATTGATGGCGAAGACCGGTGAAATGGGCTATCCGTCGGCGCTGACGGCGAAAACCTGGGGCTTCTATGACGTCTCGTTTAAGGGCGAAGCGTTCAGCTTCCAGCGCCCGTACGGCTCCTACGTGATGGAGAACGTGCTGTTCAAAATCTCCTTCCCGGCGGAGTTCCATTCGCAGACGGCGGTCGAAGCGGCGATGACCCTGTATGAGCAGATGCAGGCGGCGGGCAAAACGGCCGATGATATCGAGAAGGTGACCATCCGCACTCACGAAGCCTGTATTCGCATCATCGACAAACAAGGCCCGCTGAATAATCCGGCCGACCGCGACCACTGCATCCAGTACATGGTGGCGATCCCGCTGCTGTTCGGTCGCTTAACCGCCGGAGACTATGAGGACAACGTGGCGCAGGATAAACGCATCGACGCCCTGCGCGAGAAGATTTATTGCTTTGAAGACCCGGCGTTTACTGCTGACTACCACGCGCCGGATAAGCGCGCCATCGCCAACGCCATTACCCTCGAATTCACCGACGGCACGCGCTTTGAAGAAGTGGTAGTGGAGTTCCCAATTGGTCACGCCCGCCGCCGCACCGACGGTATTCCGAAGCTTATCGACAAGTTTAAAATCAACCTGGCGCGCCAGTTCCCGACCCGCCAGCAGCAGCGCATTCTGGATGCCTCCCTCGACAGAACCCGTCTGGAGCAGATGCCGGTCAATGAGTATATGGATCTGTTCGTTATCTGAAACACGACTTATCAGGCGTAAGTTCAACAGGAGAGCATTATGTCTTTTAGCGAGTTTTATCAGCGTTCCCTTACCGAGCCGGAGACTTTCTGGGCCGAACAGGCCCAGCGTATCGACTGGCAGACGCCCTTTACCCAGACGCTGGATAGCAGCCATCCGCCGTTTGCCCGTTGGTTTTGCGGCGGCACCACCAACCTGTGCCATAACGCCATCGACCGCTGGCTGGACAAACAGCCGGACGCGCTGGCGCTGATTGCCGTCTCCTCGGAGACCGAAGAGGAGCGCACTTTTACCTTTCGCCAGCTGTATGACGAAGTGAACGCGGTAGCCTCCATGCTGCTGTCTCTGGGCGTGCAGCGTGGCGATCGGGTGCTGGTCTATATGCCGATGATTGCCGAAGCACAGATTACGCTGCTGGCCTGCGCGCGCATTGGCGCGATCCACTCGGTGGTGTTCGGCGGCTTTGCCTCACACAGCGTGGCGGCGCGTATTGATGATGCCAGGCCGGTGCTGATTATCTCGGCGGATGCTGGCGCACGCGGCGGCAAAATTATGCCGTACAAAAAGCTGCTTGATGATGCCATCGACCAGGCACAGCACCAGCCGCGCCACGTGCTGCTGGTGAACCGTGGGCTGGCGAAAATGGCGCGCGTCGCCGGGCGCGATCTCGATTTCGCCACGCTGCGCCAGCAGCATGAAGGGGCGAGGGTGCCGGTAGCCTGGCTTGAGTCCAACGAGACCTCCTGCATTCTCTATACCTCTGGTACCACCGGTAAACCGAAAGGGGTGCAGCGCGATGTGGGCGGCTACGCGGTGGCGCTGGCGACCTCCATGGCGACCATTTTTGGCGGCAAGGCGGGTGGCGTGTTCTTCTGCGCTTCGGATATCGGCTGGGTGGTCGGGCACTCCTATATTGTCTACGCGCCATTGCTGGCGGGTATGGCGACCATCGTTTATGAAGGGCTGCCGGTTTATCCCGACTGCAGCGTGTGGTGGAAAATCGTCGAGAAATATCGGGTCAACCGCATGTTCTCCGCGCCAACGGCCATCCGCGTGCTGAAGAAGTTCCCGACCGCACAGATCCGCCACCACGATCTCTCCTCGCTGGAGGCACTTTATCTGGCCGGTGAACCGCTCGACGAACCGACCGCCGCGTGGGTGACCGAGGCGCTGGGCGTACCGGTAATCAACAACTACTGGCAGACCGAATCCGGTTGGCCGATTATGGCGATTGCCCGCGCGCTGGACGACCGACCGTCGCGCCTCGGCAGCCCCGGCGTGCCGATGTACGGCTATAACGTCCAGTTGCTCAATGAAGTGACCGGTGAGCCCTGTGCGGTCAACGAGAAGGGGATGCTGGTGATCGAAGGGCCGCTGCCGCCGGGCTGTATCCAGACTATCTGGGGGGATGACGAACGCTTTGTAAAAACCTACTGGTCGCTGTTTTCCCGCCAGGTGTACGCCACCTTTGACTGGGGCATCCGCGATGCCGATGGTTATTACTTCATTCTTGGTCGCACCGACGATGTGATTAACGTTGCCGGGCACCGTCTGGGCACGCGCGAGATAGAAGAGAGTATTTCCAGCTATCCGAACGTCGCGGAAGTGGCGGTAGTGGGCGTCAAAGATGCGTTAAAAGGGCAGGTCGCTGTGGCGTTTGTGATCCCCAAGCAGAGCGACAGCCTGGACGATCGCGAGGTCGCCCATACCGAGAAGGAGGCGATCATGGCGCTGGTGGACAGCCAGATTGGCAACTTTGGCCGCCCGGCGAACGTCTGGTTTGTCTCGCAGCTACCGAAAACGCGATCCGGCAAGATGCTACGCCGCACTATTCAGGCGATATGTGAAGGGCGCGATCCGGGGGATCTGACCACGCTCGACGATCCGGCAGCATTGCAGCAGATCCGGCAGGCGATTGAGGCGGGGTGATTTGCAGACTGGCTGAGTGCTAAAAATTTTATTTGTAGAATAATGACGCGTAACGTGAACAGGTAAATAAGCGCTATTTTTACGATAGCGCTTATTTTTTGTTAATTAACAGCGACCCGCTTTTTTCGATAACGCATCGCAGGTTTTGGTATTCGAGCCCGCATTTCCACCTGCGCAAATCGCATCAGATACCGTACTGCTGCCACCCAGCGATATCACGCCATACAATTTCGGCTCAGCGGCTTTTGTAACGTAACAACGGTGTGTTGTTGTGCCGACGGTCGCAACAAAATTGGTTTTTACGCCATCCTGGCGAATATCCGAAATGGTCACCTGAGATGCATCGACGTTCAATGCAAAAGAGGCGGCGTCCCGGACTTCACTCTCCGTGGCGATAGGCGGTTTAGCCACGCATCCTGCCAGCAGCAGTACCGACAGCACACATGTAGTTATATTTATTTTTTTCATTCTTCAATCCCTCGAGGTATTTGGTGTGAAAGCAGGTATAGATTATTTATTGGTTTTATTCATTGATTTTAATCATTGGTTTTTTTGCGTTGGAAAAAGTATGGGGTTGAGTTATTTGATTGTTGTATGTGGAGTGGGGTATATATTGATGGGTTTTTTTTATCGTTGTAAAATATATTTAGATTAATGTTTTCGAAAATAAACATAGCCTGACCAGATATATTTCTGCATATACATTGCAGTATCTTTATCGAAGAAAAACCTAAAAGCACGTCCTGTTGTAGGAGAGACTATGTACATGACACTTAGCGACCGCCTGCAGTTGTTGCTCATTGAGAACAATGTACTGGCTTGGAGCGTGATGATTGACCGTCATTGTGCGGTAGTCTCTAAGAAGACTGAAAAGGAGTTGGCGCTCCTCAATCGGGCGGGCGGTACAGTTTTCAGCGTGCGTGGAAGTGCCTATCACGCCTGGGAAAAATGGGAAAAGCGATGCTAGAATATTCAGAAACCGAAGAGTGCCAGGGTTTATAAAATTTCTTCTTCACCTAAATTGGTAGGTGATATTGTGGTCTTGCAATTTGACAATATTTTTACGTATAAGACAATGGCTGATCTATATTCGCCTACAATAATATTAGGCCAGCACTTGCTTGCAGCCATCCGACATAAAGCATATATCTCAGGGTTAATAAAAATGGAACAACTAAAGCCAAATTTAATTTCTGACCGGGATTACCATTCCACCTACGCTTCTGCCTCTTCAGGTGATATGAAAGCTCAAACTAAACTCGGTTATATGTATCGTGATGGTGACGGGGTTGAGAGAGACGGCGACAAAGCTGTTGAGTGGCTGACCAAGGCTGCTAACCAGGGACACACTGAAGCTAAATTTAGTCTGGCCTATATGTACATGGATGGCGATGATGTCCCTTTAAATTATTCAAAGGCCATTGAGTGGTTTACGTCAGCTGCTGACGACGGGGACATGGATGCTTTGGTATGGATTGGAATTCTACATCAAAGGGGCCACGGGTTTGCACAAGACTTCTCTAAGGCAGCTGAGTGTTACTCCGTGGCCGCATCGAAGGGAAACAGTTACGGGCAATATAATCTCGGAACCTCTTATCGGGATGGGAGGGGTGTGCCTCGTAATAGTGATAAAGCCTTAGAACTTCTTACTCTGTCTGCTGATCAGGGAAATGAACTTGCTATGGAAGCGCTGGGTGAGTTTTACATTGCACAGCGTGATTATGAAAAGGGTAAGGAATATCTTCGCCGGGCAGGTGAGAAGGGCAGCCAAAGCGCTCTTGAAACGCTAAGGAAAATTGAAGCGGTTCAAGAAAAACACAGAATCGAAGACAGTATCAAGAAAGTCACCTGCCCCTTCTGCGGTAAGACGAGCGTTTGGAAGGCAAAATATTGCCATGGCTGCACAGCTAGGATTACGTACGAACCTATAAGGGAATATGAATGGATAGGTATAGGTATCGGTATTATTTTCGCTGTAGTTGGAATTGCAATGGACCCGAATCATATTGGCAGAATGCTATTTTACGCCTTCATTATATGGAGTCTATCCCTCATCCTCGGTAAATTGTTCGGTAAACAAAGAGCTATGTTCAGCAAAGACTAAGTCTTCAGTCTCACACATCGGTTTTATTTTCATCTGATTTGGGCAGTGAGGTGCTGGTTGGCAAAATTCCGAAGTAAAGCTTGTTGAGCTAAAACAATAAGTAAAAAATTTACTGAGCGTAAACGTGCGCCACGTTTTTCGTCGTCACTGTCCCGGCGAAAGATGATCCCAGCCGTGAAGATTCCCCCTTCACGGTTTCTTTCCTGGAACGAATCGTGACACCCGAACAACAAAAATGACTAGAAGAAGAACTCGTCTTCATGACCGAAATGGAGCGCGATAAGCCGTTCCTGGCTGATGCCTTCTACACCTGCAAGCAGAACATTACCGCGATGCTTGAGGCCAGACCAGGGCTATAGGTACCCTAGAAATAACTAAGGGCCTACATGTATATGTAAGCCCTTGAAATTTGGTGGCCCCTGTTGGGTTTGAACCAACGACCAAGCGATTATGAGTCATAAAATTGGCATGTTTTTAATTGTTCGGGATTGTCTCTGTTTGTATTTTTAATTGCCTATAATCAATTAGTTATGAAATTATTTTTGTTTCTGATTGGTTCTCTCATTTCCCCATTGTACTATCCTTACCTGACCCGTTACCTGACCCGAAATGGGCATCGGGTCAGGTAACGCTTATCCTTAGAAAGGTAAACTCATGGCCGCTAATCTTACCGAGACTGCTATACGTGGATTGAAGACAAAAAGCACGGCGTACTACGTATGGAGCAACAGCGCTCAACGTGGTACTGGCAGGCTTGGCGTTAAGGTTCAGCCTTCAGGCAGCAAAGTTTTTTATTTCCGTTACTACGTTGAGAAAGGGAAGAAAGAGAAGTTCATCCAGTTGGGCATCTGGCCTGAGATGAAACTGGTGACGGCCAACGAGCTTGCGAAAAAGTATGGTGCCTGGCTTGTTGAAGGGAAAGAACCCCAGCAAGAACTTGAGCAACAACGCCTGGCCGAGCAGCACATTATGCAGATCCATCGCTCTCAAGGATCGTTTGAGGAGCTGGTGCATGGCTACGTTAACAAGATGAAGCTCGACAATAAGCGGACCTGGGCTGATGTTCTGAAGCGCCTTGAAAAAGAGTGTTACACGGTTATCCCTCGCGAAACTAAAGCGAAAGATGTAACACCTCTTCAGGTCAAAACCATCCTCTCAGGCATTATCCAGCGTGATGCGGTAGTCCATGCAAACCGCATTCGTTCCTACCTGATGGCGGCATTTAACTACGGCCTGAAAGCCGATAACGATCCGATGAATACCAGCGTGGGTATTACGTTTGGTCTTGAAGTAAATCCGGTATCGGCCATACCGAAGCAGTCCTCGGCGGAGAAAGTGGGTGATACATGGTTAACGCTGGAAGAACTGCGTTTTGTCATGGAGCAGTTCGCACAGGCCACTAATGTTGGGCCGCTGATGCAGCATCTTATCCGCTTCTGTGTCTATGCTGGTGGACAGCGCCCGTTTGAAATGATTGCCAGCCAGTGGAGTGCTATTGATTGGCAACAGAAGACGTTGCTGGTCATAGCCGATGTATCGAAAAACAAGCGTGAGCACCTGATCCCGCTGACTGAATCGGCACTACAGGAATTAGCCTCAGTTAAAGAGCTGACTAAGGAAAGTAACAGTCCCTATATTTTTCCGTTATCAACGAACGGTGAGCGCCCAGTGCGCACGGATAGTCTGGCGCGTTCCATCATGTATTTTCGGGCCTTTAATCCTGAGTTTAAAGTTTTCACGGCGCGAGATTTACGCCGTACCTGTAAAACGCTGATGGGGGAGGCGGGGATCAGCAAAGAGATCCGTGACCGTATTCAAAATCACGCTTTGAACGACGTTAGCTCGAAACACTATGATCGTTATGATTACCTGCCTGAAAAGCGTAGGGCGCTTGAGATCTGGGAAGACCGGGTTAATAACTATCAGCGGCAGCATGAAAACAACGTTGTGAACCTGTTTGGGCGGAGGTAAGGGCTTGTCAAAATATGAGCTTAATTCAGCAGAAGAGCGATATCAGCCAGGCTCAAACGACCTAGTGCTTGCCAATAAGCTGGGGATCATTGATGAGCAGGAAATGGAGGCGCTGGAGTCTGGCTTGCTGCTGATGTTGTATGAGCAGCTATTTATTGAGGGCCAGCCGCCTGAGGCGCTGGCTTTTGAGCACGTCAGCAGGTGGCATCGCCAGTGGCTAGGGAATGTGTACGATTGGGCAGGGAGGCTACGTAACGCTAACCTGACTAAGGACGGCTTTCAGTTTGCGGCTGCCGACAGGATTCCGCTGCTGCTTGATGGTTTCGAGAAGCAGTTTCTTTCTCGGTCTGGTGAACTGAAATCCCTGGCTCGTCCGGAGCTGGTTCGTTATCTGGCTGAATGTCATGTGGAATTTATTTTGATCCACCCATTCAGAGAAGGTAACGGGCGTCTGTCGAGATTGCTTTGCGATGTGTTGTCGGTACTGGCGGGGAAGGGCTTATTGGACTACAGCCTGTGGGATGAGCACAAGGTGTTTTACTTCAAGGCAATACAGACAGGTGTCTCAGGGAACTACAGCCCTATGATGCAGCTGATGAGCGATATCTTGCCAGACTAGCGGGCGAGGCCAACGGCTTTCGCCTGTGCCTGATTTTGTTTCAGTTGCTGCTCAATTTTTGGGATAGAAACACCCGTTTCGATTGCAGTTGAACTGGCAACGGCACGGAGGATTTTTGCTTTAGTTACTTGAGATGATGTATGTTTTCTCATGAAAAATTTCCTGATGGCTGCTGCTAGTATTGTAGGTGTTTGACGATAGTTTGGTCCAGTTAAATTCACATTGCTTATCGTAATTTTTTTTGGTTGCAAGATGTTTGTTGATTTTAAAAGGATAAAAAATGTTTGATAAGTCTGATTTGACACGAGAAAATTTTGAGGAACTACTGAGGATAAATAATGCTTTAAAAAGCGAAAACAGTAATCTTTTAGATGACATAAAAAAGTATCATAAAGATATGGAAAACTTCCTTGTTGATAGAGGAAATTTCATCAAAGATATTGAAATGCTTAGAAGTGAAAATAATGAGTTGAAAAAAGGGTTGTCAAATAATGGCGCGACATCAAAAGTTAAAAGCTCTGTCCCAAGAGCAGGAAAGGCAACAGTAAATGCAATTTATCTTCTCATTAAAGCTCACTATGGAATGGATAAGTTTGTTGCAAAGGATTTAATTAAAAAATTCGATTCCATAGCAAGGTCACATGATATTGTTTACTCCTTCCAATTAAAGACTGTTGAGTCTTGGTGTACAGAATTCAAAAAAATGGATGCTAAACAGTAATCTCTTTAAATCTGAGAGTTACTTATCAGTACGCTTGTAATTCTCAGGTAATACAAGGTTCTTGAATTTATTGAAAGTCGTTTCAGCAATCATCCTTCAGCTCTTCTCCAGCATGAATCTTTCACATATTATTTCTGTGATATATGGTTTGCTGTGTGCAATTTATCTCAGTCATATCATAGCACCCCTTAATAAGGGAAAATGCATGCATGGCATAACCTGTTGATAGTAAAGTTTTTTATTTTGTTTTAAGTTCTCTTTTCCTTAATGAGAATCGTGAATGTTGCGCACGTATCTTGGCTCGACCATTATAATTTCACGCTATCAACAAGGAAACTCAAATGATGCCTTTCAAGTTAACAAATGAACAACGTATAAAAGTATTAAGAGATTATGGTGAGACTTGCGATCGATTAGTACGAGAAAAAGAACGGCAATATATTACTTCAATTTCCCGCTCTACCGCGTGGAAACTGGAACAGGTTGGTAAGTTTCCGCTACGTAAGCCTATTGGCCTGAAATCCTGCGGATGGCTATTAAGTGATCTGCTCTATTGGATCAATGAACGTTAGTTTCAAGGGAGATCATTTTCTGAGTGACCCGCGTTAACCCTGCTACTTCCGCTATTAATAGCGGAATAGCAAATTGTGCGGGAATTTTTAACGTGAATTGTATTAGAGGTGTTATATGTTTAACGGTCGTCCTTTCCCTGTGCATGTGTTCCCGCAGATCATCAGAAATGCTGTATATGAAGCGGAGCAGCAGACCCAGGCTCCCCAAGCTTTGATTGCTGCATCGGTATTGGGAGTAATTTCGCTTGCCTGCCAGAACCGGATTGATGTGTGCAGATTGAATAATCTGCGCAGCCCTGTATCGCTTTTTTTACTGACACTGGCTGATTCTGGTGAGCGCAAAAGCACTGTGGACAAACTACTGATGAAGCCAATGTATCAACTGGAAGAAGAATGGTCTAAAAAATATACCCAGGACCTAATTGTCTGGAGGAATGAAGAAACGGTTTTTAATATTGAAAAGAAAGCACTGATGTCAAAATTGAAATCCGATATTCGCCGTAATAAAGATCACTCCACAACGAATGAACGGCTGAAAGTGTTACTGGCTGCGTCTCCAAAAGCACCGGTCCGGTTAAGGCAGATATACAACGATGCCACACCTGCGGCGATAAAAGACTCTCTCTGTGGACGCTGGCGGTCCATAGGACTTATGTCTGATGAAGCTGGCACTATTTTTGACGGCTATGCGCTGAATGAACTGCCGTTCATCAATAAAATGTGGGATGGCGCAATGTTTCCCGTGGAAAGAAAAAGCGAGCCAGATAAATTAATCAAAGATGCCAGAATGACGCTGGGGTTGATGATTCAGCCTGATGTGTTTAAAAAAGGGTATCTGGAACGAAAAGGCGATGCCGCGAAAGGGATCGGATTCTTCGCCCGATGTTTGATATGTCAACCGGGTTCAACACAGGGCAACAGGCAAATTACCAGTCCGGTTGTCTCAAATGAGCATCTGCCGGTATTTCATCAACGACTGATAGACATTGTTAATGAGAGCATTGCGAGAAATGAGGAAAATGAGCGTCAGTGTCTGCGTTTCTCTCCCGAAGCAGAAAAACACTGGCTCGAATTTTATAACAAAGTCGAGTCAGAAATGGGGTTGCTTGGCTTCCTGTCTGATTTTAAGGATTATGCATCTAAAATGGCGGAGAATATGGCGAGGCTTGCTGCCTTACTACATTACTTCAGTGGTGATGAGGGCGATATATCTATTGCCGCTGTAAAAGCAGCAGTGGATATAATGGCCTGGTATATTGAAGAATACATCCGTTTGTTCTCCAAAAAAGAAAAGTTTTCTTTAGATGTTGCGGAAACAGATGAGCTTTACTGCTGGATAAAAAACTATTGCATTCGTTATTGTAAACCTTTTATTACGAAAAACACCATACTCCAATATGGTCCTAATAAATTCAGGAATCGTAGTAAAGCAAATGAATTACTCAGTACATTATTCTCTCAAAATAAAATCCTTGTAGGAAAAAAGGGGAAAACCACATTAATAGCTATCGCTGGCTTGAACTCCTCAACTTCATTCTGATTAATTGTTTTTAATTCAAGAGCAAAAATGAATAATTAGCCCAGTTCAGTTAATGGTTTGTTGTCATGATAGGTAATATATATTAAATCCATCACTTACTCCAATATCATCAAACAGGATGCTATATGACATACGATAGTGAATTCGGATCACACATATCCCTATATCGGGATAGAATCAAACAGGTTATTGAAGACTCCCTCAATGAACATCCTAACTCAATGATTCTTCGTGTTGATCTGCATGACCCAATTGATACAGAAGAAATAGATAACCCATTCTTTCAACCTAGGGTTGACTCTGCTGCTATATCTCGCTTTACCAGTGCGTTAAAAGCAAAGCTTGAACACGATAAGCATATTAAAACTCAACGGAAAGACTGGCCTGATACCCGACATTCAACCTTACGTTACGCATGGGTCCGAGAATATACCAAAAATGGAAAGCGGCATTACCATTTGATACTGTGCTTCAATCAGGATGCTTATTATCATGTAGGTGATTACGATTTAAACCGTAATACGATAAGAACAATGATAACAACAGCTTGGTACAGTGCGCTTGGCATCCCGATAGATAGCTCGGGGAAGTTAGTTAATTACCCGCCAAATGGCAAATACCTTCTCAATCGTAAAAGGGACAACTTTGAGCAGACTTATAGCGATTTGATGAATAGAGTGGATTACATGACCAAAGTAAGAACTAAAATAGTCGGTGATGGGGACCGTAATTTCGGCTGCAGTCGCGGGTAATTTATTTTTTACAACGATGGCCTTTCTTATGGATGGAAAGGCCAAACCCATCAGTTAAAGATGGTTGTTTTACTATAATCCAACGACCTCATCCCCGATATTAGTCAAAATCATTAATTCTTTAATCTCTCGTTGTGCCAACTGTAATTCAAACTGCTCTTGAATTAACATCCACTTCGACCAACTTCCACCGACTACATGCGATAACCGGAGTGCCATAGCTTTCGTCAGTGAAACTGAACCGTTCAACAATTCAACTATCTCTTGCTCGCGACATCCCATGTAAACCGAAAATTTATTCAGTCCTATATTTGATACCGCTAGTATTTCGGCCAGTTTAATGCCGGGATGATCAGGAAGTAAGGTCATGCCGTATTCATCCTGATAAATTCCATAAATAGAACAGCCAGTTTCTCTCAGTTCTCGTAAATTCTTCCCTGCAAACTTCAGCTCGTGTGAAAGCCCGAGAAACTCACCAGTAAATTCATATTCTGCTTCAGGCCTATGGTGGCATTTGATCAATGCAAATGCCGCCCCTACTTTTTCAACTGTTACAGTAACCGACATTGAACCACCTCCGTCAAGATAATCGATGAACGTTTTAGACTGTCCAGCTGTTCGACACCACTTCTGCCTGCTTCAAAATCAGTTCCACGGCGCCCGGCGTTTTGTCCGGCGGATACTTATACTTACGCAGCGTCTGGCGCACCAGAATACGCAATCGGGCACGCACGCTTTCACGCACCTGCCAGTCCACGGTGGTGGACTGCCGCAATTTCAATGTCACTTCGATGGCCAGCTTTCTCAGCGTATCATCGCCCAGTTCACGCACTGCACTTTCATTTTCAGCCAGCGCATCATAGAAGGCGATTTCATCCGGGGTCAGCCCTAACGCATCATCACGCGCTATCGCCTCCTGGAACGCTTTCGCCATCTGGATCAGCTCTTCAATCACCTGCGCGGTCTCAATGGCGCGGTTATTGTATTTGAGCAGTACGGCTTTCAGGCGGTCAGAATATTTCTTCTGCTGCACTACGTTATTACCGGAACGTGCATGAATCCCGTCATTGAGCAGTTTTTCCAGCAGTTCCACTGCCAGATTACGCTGCGGCATTTCCCGCACTTCTTCCAAAAACTCATCGGACAGCAAACCTATGTTCGGTTTATCCAGCCCGGCGAGTGCGAAGACATCCTCAACCCCGGTCGCGACAACCGCGTTATCGAGGATCTTGCTCAGCAGCGAGTTTTTTTCGGACTGGCTAAATTTGGCCTTCGGATCGAGCTTGATAAGCCCCACCCTGACCGCCGAAAGAAACGCGAACTCCTCCTGTAAGGGTTTCGCCTCATCCAGCGTATTACACAGTGACCAGGCTTTACTCATCGCCAGCGAAACATCGAGGTAGCGTTTTTTACCGTCATCCAGTCCCAGAATGTAGTTCACGGCATCACGCAAGAAGGCCAGCGGATCGCGGGAGAAGCCCGTGTAATCAAATCCCGGCTTACCCGCCGAACGGGCAAACATCCCATGAATGACATCCATTTTTTCCAGCAGAATCGCAAAGGCTTCCCTGGCATCGACCGTTGTCTGTCCTTTGCCTTTTGAATCGGTATAGGTTTTCAGCGCCTGCTTCAGCTCGTTAGCAATGCCGATATAATCCACCACCAGCCCGCCGGGTTTATCCCGGAACACGCGGTTAACGCGCGCAATCGCCTGCATCAGGTTATGGCCGCGCATCGGTTTGTCGATATACATGGTGTGGCAGCATGGGGCATCAAACCCGGTCAGCCACATATCCCGCACAATCACCAGTTTCAGCGGGTCGTTCAGATCTTTAAAGCGGGCTTCCAGGCGTTTTTTGGTCTGTTTGTTGTAGATATGCGATTGCAGATGGTCTTTATCTGACGCCGATCCGGTCATGATGACTTTGATCGCCCCTTGTTCAACGTCTTCACTGTGCCATTCCGGGCGGATCGCCACGATGGCATCGTACAGTTTCACGCAGATCTCGCGGCTCATGGCGACAATCATCGCTTTGCCGTTCATAGCAGCATTGCGCGTTTCAAAATGTTGAACCAGGTCAGCGGCGACCTGTTTGATACGCGGCTCTGAACCGACCAGCTTTTCCAGACGGCTCCAGTCGCCTTTGGTTTTCTCCTGCTGACCCGTCTCTTCGTCTTCTACCAGTTCATCGACCTGATCGGATAGCGTTTCCAGCTCTTCATGGTTCAGGTCGAGTTTTGCCAGCCGGGATTCGTAGTAGATCGGCACCGTTGCGCCGTCATCGACCGCATCCTGAATGTCGTAGATAGAGACATAATCACCGAACACGGCACGGGTATCTTTATCTTCCGAGGCAATCGGCGTGCCGGTAAAGCCCATAAACGACGCATTCGGCAGCGCGTCGCGCATATGTTTTGCGTAGCCGTATTTATAGACACCCGTTTGTCTGTCCAGCGTAGCGCTCAGGCCATACTGGCTACGGTGCGCTTCATCCGAAATCACCACGATGTTGCTGCGCTGATTGAGTGCCGGATGGCTCTGCTCACCGTCCAGCGGCGCAAACTTCTGCACGGTGGTAAAGATGATGCCGCCGGATTCACGGGCGTTGAGCAACTCGCGCAATTCATCTCGATCGTTGGCCTGTAGTGGCGTCTGCTTCAGCAAATCCTGTGCCTGGCAGAAGGTGGCGTATAACTGGCCGTCGAGATCGTTGCGATCCGTCACCACCACAATGGTCGGGTTGTTCATCTCCGCCTGTTGCAGCAGTTTCCCGGCATAGCAGCACATAGAGATACTTTTGCCGGAACCCTGGGTATGCCAGACGACCCCCGCTTTTTTACTACCGGGCTGAATATTACTGTGCAACGGCAGGTGTTTACCGGTCGAGGCCACAATCGTCGCCGTCACCGCTTCACGCACTGCATGGAACTGGTGATAGGCGGCAATCTTCTTAATCAGCCGTTTGCCGTCATTCTCAAACAGGGCAAAATAGCGGATATAATCGAGCAATAATTCACGGTTAAAAAAGCCCTGCACGACGGTTTTAAGCTGCCAGTCAAACTGCGGTTTGTCATTTTCGTTCGCCACCGTTTTCCACGGCAGGAAGCGCTCTTCATCCGCCGTGAGAGAGCCAATGCGCGCATTCTGCCCATCGCTCACCACCAGCGCTTCGTTACAGATAAACAGATCGCTCAATTCGTTTTTATAGGTTGTTAAAGCACCTAGCCTGTGGTAAAAAAGGTCAGAATAAAAAACATGTCAAATTACACAATTATTCATTTGATTGTATCAATACATTAGCTGTCCGGAGATGGCGGGTCAAGATCACGCCGCTTTACACCCCAACGCACGGGCTTTGGTTAAGGGAAATGACACGGGCTATACGTAAGTAGAAGGACATGGAACTGTCGACTCAACAGGCTCCAGCACACAAAAAGCTAGCAAAGGCGCAGGCCATTATTCTCAGTCATAAAAGCCACATCATCATCCCTGGGATAAACAAATCGGATTTCGATTATTACCGCGTTAGCAATTAAAGATCTGCACGCGCTGGCGGTACTCGCCAGAGCTTCTTAACGTTGAAAGTGAAATGTTTAAAGATAAAGTAAAGGAATTGGTCAGCACACTGCGTGCCCGCACCTGCAAAATCAATCTTGCCTGGATACAGCAGCATCTCGCCCGCATCATTATTGTGGCCCCTATGTCGTTGTTGGTTGTCTATCTGCTGATCTTCAGCCAGCCGCGCTATATGAGCGAATCCACGGTCGCCGTCAAACGACCTAGCGATATCGAAGGCAGCAGCCTCAACGTCGGCCTGTTGCTGGGTGCCTCTAACCCAAGCTCTGCGGAAGATTCCCTCTACCTGAAGGAATACATCAACTCGGCGGATATGCTGCGTGTGTTGAATAAAATGCTCAATTTCCACGATGCGTGGAGCCAAAGCGGGCTGGATTTTATCAACCATCTGGCGCAAAACACGACGGCCGAACAATTCCTTAACTACTATCGTGACCGTATCTCCATCACCTACGACGATAAGGCAGGGCTACTGGCTATTCAGACTCAGGGATTCACCCCAGAGTTCGCCCAGCGTTTCAACCAGGCGGTGCTGAAAGAGTCTGAGCGCTTTATCAACGAGCTGTCGCACCGTATTGCCCGCGACCAATTGAACTTTGCGCAAGAAGAATTGCAGCAGGCACGCCTGCGCCTTGATAACAGCAAAGCTGAGCTCCTGGCCTATCAGAACAAAAACAACGTCCTCGATCCGGAAGCTTCTGCCGTTGCAGCCAGCACGTTAATCAATACGTTGATGGCGAAGAAAATTGACCTGGAAGCAGAGCTGCGCAATCAGCTTACCTATCTGCGTGAAGATGCCCCGCAGGTAGTCAGTACCCGTAACTCAGTCAACTCATTGCAGGCGCAGATAGACAAAGAGCAGAGCAAAATTACCGCGCCTGGAACCAACAAGCTCAATAGCATGGCTGCCGACTTTGAAGAGATCAAAGCCCGCGTCGCCTTTGATACCGACCTCTACAGCATGGCGCTGAAGGCAATCGAGAAAACCCGACTTGAGAGCGCGCGTAAGTTAAAAGTTCTGTCCGTGATTAGCTCACCGCAGCTCCCTGAAGAGTCCAGTTATCCCAATAAACTCTATCTACTGGCTAGTTGGCTGCTGGTATGCAGCTTGCTGTTCGGCACGGTGAAACTGCTGCTTGCCGTCATCGAAGACCATAAAGATTAAAAGTAAAACGAGCATACAAGTGACCATGAAATTAGTGAAATCGGCGCTGGTGATTCTGGCATGCCAGGCCACCGCGGCCAGCGCAGTCGGTATCAGCGCCGATCCGAATCTTACCGGTGCGGCACCGCTACCCTCGATAATCTCGGGAAAAAGCGGCGAGACACCTGTCGTCTCTGGCTTTGACGACACGCCATCACCGCTACCAGCCGTCGAGAACAGCCGCATGTTCGGCGCCCAGTTGTTTACCGCCACCAGTGCTGCCGGAGGCACAAGCATCGGTTTTAACCCGAGCTATGTTATCGGCCTCGGGGACACCATTCAGGTACGCCTGTGGGGTGCTTTTAACTTTGAAGGCGCGCTGACCGTCGATCCGAAAGGCAATATCTTCCTGCCTAACGTCGGGCCGCTAAAAGTCACCGGCGTGACGAATGCCCAGTTGAACAGCCTGGTTGAAAGCAAAATCAAAGAAGTCTATCAGGCTAACGTGAACGTCTACGCCTCCCTGTTGCAGGCTCAGCCAGTCAAAGTCTTTGTCACCGGCTACGTACGTAACCCAGGCCTGTACGGTGGCGTGGCGTCTGACTCACTGCTCAACTACCTGAGCAAAGCCGGCGGCGTCGATAGCGATCGCGGCAGCTACGTGGATATCATCGTTAAACGCGGCACGAAAGTACGTTCTCGCGTGAATCTGTATGAGTTCCTGCTCAACGGCCAGCTTGGCCTGTCGCAGTTTGTCGATGGCGATACCATCGTCGTTGGCCCACGCCAGCACACCTTTAGCGTTGAAGGCGACGTTTTTAACGGCTACGACTTCGAATTTGCCAATAGCAGCATTCCGGTGACAGAAGCCCTGAGCTGGGCACGACCTAAGCCGGGTGCCACCCACATGACCATCATCCGCCAGCAAGGCACGATGAAGCGCAGTGAGTACTTCCCGCTGAGCTCCGCGGCAGGCCGCATGTTGCAGGATGGCGACAAGCTGATCATCAGTTCAGATCGCTATGCGGGCACAATCCAGGTGCGTATTGATGGCGCTCACTCCGGCGAGCACGCTGTAGTACTGCCATACGGCGCTTCAATGCGTCAGGTGATTGCGCAAATTCGTCCGAACAGCATGTCGCAGCTCAACGCCATTCAGCTCTACCGCAGATCGGTCGCCGAGCGGCAAAAAGAGATGCTGACCGTTTCTCTGCAGAAGCTGGAACAAGCATCGCTCTCCGCCCAGTCAGCCACTCAGGAAGAAGCTCGTCTGCGCATGCAGGAAGCGCAGCTAGTCAGCCGTTTCGTCGCTAAAGCCCGTACCGTCGTGCCGAAGGGTGAAGTCGTGCTTAACGAAGCGAATATTGATTCCGTTCTGCTGGAAGACGGTGACGTTATTGTCATTCCAGAGAAGAGCTCACTGGTGATGGTACACGGGGAAGTTCTGTTCCCGAACGCCGTCAGTTGGGAGAAAGGAATGGATGCTGATGACTACATCAAGAAATGTGGCGGCCTGACCCAGAAGTCCAGCAAAGCGAAGATCATTGTTATCCGCCAGAATGGCGAAACTCTGAGTGCCAGCGATGCTGGATCGCTAAAACCGGGCGACGAAATTATGGTTCTGCCGAACTACGAGACCAAGAATATCGAAGTTACGCGCGGGATTTCGACCATCCTGTACCAGCTGGCGGTCGCCGCGAAAGTGATCCTCGATTTTTAAGTCTGACCTTTGATGTTCACGCTCTCCCTGTGCTGACAGGGAGAGCGAACCCGACAACCTGGGCGATATTTTTTCACCATCCAACCCATCGAATTAGGGACATAGATATACATGCTGGGCATTTATTCCTCAGGCATTTGGCGCATTCCATTCCTCGACAATTTACTGCCGGGTAATCGCGTCAAGTTAAGCACCCGCGCGCCCATTCCGGAAGGGGTGACGGCGGTGGCTGTCTGGGGCTACCGCCCGAGCGCGCAAAAGCCGGTCGAGCTGGCGACAGAGGCCGGGCTACCGGTCATTCGACTGGAGGACGGTTTTATCCGCTCCCTGGGGCTGGGTGTAGAAGGTGCGCCGCCGCTATCGATGGTTATTGATAACCAGGGGATCTACTACGATGCCTCAACGCCCAGCGAACTCGAAGCATTAATTAAAGATAGCGCTGGCAACGCATGCCATCACCAGCAAGCACGCGACCTGATGAAGGCTATCGTCGATAGCGATCTCTCGAAATACAACAAGGCGCCACCATTTTCCCCTCCGGTTACGATGGCCCCTTGCGTTCTGGTGGTTGATCAGACCTTTGGCGATGTCTCGGTCAGTAAAGGCAATGCTGATGCTGATGCTTTCCGCCGGATGCTCGATACCGCCTGCGCGGAGAACCCGGACGCTGAAGTCTGGGTCAAGGTTCACCCCGACGTGCTGTGTGGCAAAAAAGCCGGGTACTTCGCCGGACTAAAAAACAACGCCCAGGTACGGCTGTTCGCTGAAGACGTTAGCCCACAATCGCTACTGCGCCACGTCAAACATGTTTATGTCGTTACGTCCCAGTACGGCTTCGAAGCATTGTTGGCGGGTAAGCCGGTAACGTGCTTTGGCCAACCCTGGTATGCCGGATGGGGGCTGACCGACGACCGCCACTCACAGTCTGCAACGCTCACCGCACGACGCGGTAACGCAACGTTAGTCGAGCTGTTTATCGCGGCGTATCTGCGTTACAGCAAATATCGTCATCCAGTGACCGGCAGCGCGAGCACGCTGGGAAGCGTCGTGGCCTGGCTAAGCCAACAGCGCCAGCATCGCCTTACCCGTACTGGAACGCTATGGGCTCCAGGGCTCAGCCTGTGGAAAAGTGCCATTCTCAAACCTTATTTACAGACCAGCGATAACCGGGTTCGTTTTGCCAGCCAATGCCCGACCGCCACGGCGTTGATCGCCTGGGGGACGCGCGGAGAAGCGCGATGGCAGCAGCAGGCAAAGCAACAAGGGCTGCCGTTATGGCGGATGGAAGATGGGTTTATTCGCTCGTCGGGCCTCGGCTCCGACCTGCTCGCTCCGCTGTCGCTGGTGCTGGATAAAACCGGTATTTATTACGATGCCACGCGCCCAAGCGACCTGGAAAATCTGCTCAATGCCAGTCAGCTGAGCCTAAGCCAACAGCAACGTGCGGATACTCTGCGCCATTCACTGGTTGCGCATAAGCTCAGCAAATACAACCTCGGCGAGGATTGGCAACTTCCGCCGCAGGCACGGGGCAAACGTGTGTTGCTCGTGCCGGGTCAGGTTGAGGATGACGCCTCCATTGCGACCGGCGCCCTGTCCATCAATACCAACCGCGATCTGCTGCGCACAGTACGCGAACGCAACCCGGATGCCTTTATCGTTTTTAAGCCGCATCCGGATGTCCTGGTTGGCAACCGTAAGGGCGCGGTCAGCGGTGATGACGTGGCGAAGTGGGCCGACTGCCAGGCTCTGGATGCCGATATTATTCAGTGCATTCAACACGCCGATGAGCTGCATACCATGACGTCGCTCTCGGGTTTTGAGGCGCTGCTACACGGTAAGAAAGTGTTCTGCTATGGCCTGCCATTTTACGCCGGATGGGGGCTGACTCATGACGAACACCACACCGACCGCCGAACTCGCCGGCTGAGTCTTACTGATTTAGTGTGGCAGGCGCTTATCGCCTACCCGACCTACATTCATCCGCAACGGCTGGAGCCGATGGCGGTTGAAGAGGCGGTACAGTGGCTACGCAACGCGCCACGTGGCGAGATGAAGGTGAGCCAAAAGAGTATTGGCCGCCTTGCCAGGCAATATCGAAAGTTGCAGATGTTTTACAAAGTGCGATTCGGCTGACGCCGTCGACAAAGATGCAAGGGAAAATGATGCATAACGCTACCGTAAAAAAACTGCTGGCAGGTAAAAAATACCTGCTGCTACAGGGGCCGATGGGGCCATTCTTTAACGACGTTGCAAACTGGCTGGAAACGCTGGAGCGCGAGGCTGTTAACGTGGTGTTCAACGGTGGTGACCGTTTTTACTGTCGCCAGCGTAACCACCTGACCTATCAGCAGACTCCGCAGGAGTTCCCTGGCTGGTTAAAAGAAACCTGGCAGTCCTACCCTTTCGATACGATTCTTTGCTTCGGCGACTGTCGCCCACTTCATCAGGCCGCTCGCGCATGGGCGAAGGCAAAAGGCATCCGTTTTCTTGCCTTCGAAGAAGGATACCTGCGACCGCACTTTATTACCGTTGAGGAAGATGGCGTTAACGCCTTCTCACCTCTGCCGCGAGATCCTGACTTTTATCGCGCACTGCCTGATATGCCACCCCCGCAGGTTCAACCACTGAAGCCATCCAGCGGTAAACGTTATGCCCACGCCTGCTGGTATTATCTGGTGAGCTGGCGCTCGCGTCATGAGTTTCCAGCCTACCGTCACCACAAATCGTTCTCCCCCTGGTACGAGGCCCGCTGCTGGACCCGCGCCTGGTGGCGTAAACACTGGTATGGTTTCAAGCAGCGCAAAGTCCTTGGCAAACTTCAAACCACGCTGGATCAGCGCTATTATCTGGCGATTCTACAGGTTTATAACGACAGCCAGATCCGCAATCACAGTCCCTATAACGACGTTCGCGATTATATCAACGACGTGATGTTCTCGTTCTCGCGCAAAGCGCCGATGAGTGAGTTTCTGGTGATTAAGCATCATCCGATGGATCGCGGCCACCGTCTGTACGGCCCGCTTATCAAACGACTGAGCAAAAAGTATGGTGTGAAAAACCGGGTGATTTACGTGCACGATCTGTCAATGCCGGAGTTATTAACGCACAGCAAAGCAGTAGTGACGATTAACAGTACGGCGGGGATTTCAGCGTTGATTCACAACAAACCGCTGAAGGTGATGGGCAATGCCCTGTACGACATGAAAGGCCTGACGTATCAAGGGCACCTGCACCAGTTCTGGACGGCGGGGTTTAAACCGGATATGAAACTGTTTAAGAAGTTTCGTGGGTACTTGTTGGCAAATACCCAGGTGAATGCAGTGTATTATGGTGGAACTCTAAAAATTGCGGAGGCAGAAGAGTCTCAGAGGGCTGTAACGATGGTTTCTCAGTCTCAGCCATAATTAGTAAAATTATAAAATGAAATTACAACCATACATTTATTTCACCAGTAAATATTAAACACCATAACAGGCATTGACTGGTAAAATTACAAAACATGCTGTGCATTCCTGGTAATGACTCCAACTTACTGATAGTGTTTTATGTTCAGATAATGCCCGATGACTTTGTCATGCAGCTCCACCGATTTTGAGAACGACAGTGACTTCCTGCCCAGCCTTGCCAGATGTTGCCTCAGATTCAGGTTATGCCGCTCAATGCGCTGCGTATATCGCTTGCTGATAACGTGCAGTTCTCCCTTCAGGCGTGATTCATAAAGCGGCCAGCCATCCGTCATCCATACCACGACCTCAAAGGCCGACAGCAGGCCCAGAAGACGCTCCAGCGTGGACAACGTGCGTTCACCGAATACGTGCGCCACAACCGTCCTCCGTATCCTGTCATACGCGTAAAACAACCAGCGCTGGCGTGATTTAGCGCCGACATAACCCCACTGTTCGTCCATTTCCGCGCAAACAATGACGTCACTGCCCGGTTGTATGCGTGAGGTTACCGACTGCGGTCTGAGTTTTTTAAGTGACGTAAAATCGTGTTGAGGCCAACGCCCATAATGCGTGCACTGGCGCGACATCCGACGCCATTCATGGCCATATCAATGATTTTCTGATGCGTACCGGGTTGAGAAGCGGTGTAAGTGAACTGTAGCTGCCATGTTTTACGGCAGTGAGAGCAGAGATAGCGCTGATGTCCGGCAGTACTTTTACCGTTACGCACCACGCCTTCAGTAGCTGAACAGGAGGGACAGCTGATAGAAACAGAAGCCACTGGAGCACCTCAAAAACACCATCATACACTAAATCAGTAAGTTGGCACCATTACCTGCATTCCTTAATAAATAATATTGCAATGTGCATTGAAATATCTCACATGGAATAATTAAAACCCAACTATAATTAATCATAAAAAAGAAAAGAACGATTTCAGTGGACTGTAAACCTCTCCCAATCTTTAACATTCTTACAATTAAGTTGCACTTGCCCATTTTTATTTGCAGTTAAATAAATGCCATGGAATGACAAACTTATAAAACCATTTTCAACCGGACTAGATTTAATAAATTTATTATTATTACTAACAAAATCCTTAAGATTACTTAATATAAAAATAGTTCCATCCGTAATTATTGGGAAAATAGAATCATCATTCTCAACAACTAATATCCCTTCACCTCCAACACTCATTATTTTTACTATTTTATATATACCAATAAGCTCTACGCAATCACTCGCATTTAACTGCCTAAGGGATTTTGAAATAAGATCATAAACCAAATAACATTCATGATGAGATTTTATAACCTTAAGGTTATAAAAAATATTTCTTTCTAACAATGAAAGCAAAGAGCCACTCTCTGCTTCATTCCCCTCATCAAAAGTTGACATATACATATAAATACTTCTTAATGCTGTAAAATCTTTAGACCTAAGGTAATTTCGGACAATATAGTTTAAGGAAGCAATAGCACCTTCTGATTTTATATTTGAATTAATGATAATTTTTGCAGTAACGAAAGGATGACTGATAGAAGCAATACGTAATAAATTATCTTGTCGCACAATACTATTACGTTTAATTTTGGTTATTATTCGTTTAAATAACTGCACATCCTTACTCAGAACTGCATCAACTAATGTTTTAACATTTTTTGTTCCAGCAATAGCCGTTGTAACATGATGTCTAACATATGGCATGGCTATAGGATGTACTTCACAACTTAGTTGATGGATTTTTGAAAAATGAAAACTGTCTACCCTATGCTTTGGATCATAAATCAAATATATATCCCCAAAGATATCCTCTTTTTCAATACGCATATTAAGCATTTCGTCAGTATAATACTTTCCATATTTATTTTTAATTCCCTGACAATCCCTAGGCGCTATTGACCATTGCGGACAACATGCAATTGTAGATGTTGTCATCAAAAGTCTTGAATACTTTATTGCAGCATAAGCCCCCATTGAACCACTATATGCGATACGAACTCCATACATAGAAATAATATCTTTACAGATATCTATAGCTTTACGCATAGATATTTCAGGATACCAATTCCTTGATTTAGGCATAAACCCAAGACTTGAGTATCCTAGCTTAGACGAAACAGTTTCCGCATATATTGAGTGTTCAAATGCCAAGGTTGTAGAATCACCGAAAGTAACAAACAAAAAATCACTTGTTTTTCTTTTGTAGATCACGATGACATTCTCATCTTCATACACAACCTTATTCTTCTCATCAAAACACAGTAAATCCATATATTTTTCGCAGCCCACGATATCTATTAAAAAAGAATAACAAAACAACTAATTAAATATCATTGAGTTTATTTTATATCAACTAACTCCCTCAACACATCTGAAAATGGCCCCTGAGAATCAAGAAACTCTTCCATTATTTTCTTGGCAGCCCCATGATTATTACCCAAGAACTTCGTCACATCATTTTTCGTTAATGACGAGTTAGAATACAAAAGATAAAGTTTAATCATACCGTTATATTCGGAAAATTTACTGAATTTACCAAAATCAACTTTTGTTAGATGCTTAGATCTCTTAGGGTCATTAGCTAACCGCTTAAAAATATTAAACTTTACATATTCCGCATTAGGAATGTAATTTATTACATTTTTCAGCATATCTATTCTCGTAGGATAGTCATCCAACTTAAATATTAAACGATCGGCTCCATCCACACTGGAAATACTAATATCACTTTGAATATTATTTTTTGTTTTAATATTGAGAAAGAATGCAACACTACCATCATGTAATGGCACAAGATTAGATGATAAGATTTCTATTTGATTATCGATAACAACCCTAATAGTTTTAATTTCAAAAGCTGATTTAATTCTAAATATGATTAGCGTGTTATTAGAAAAAATAATATTACCGGACACCCCCCCTTTGAGAAAAAACCTTTCCTTCATATCATCTACATTTAATTTAACCTCACCACTTAACTTAAACAAATCATAATTACACGTTGTTTGATTATTATATTTCTCAAAAAGCTGTATATCCGCATATTCAACATGAGCGCGATCCGCTTTCGCTTGAGATTTTCTTTTAATCCATTCACTTTTGGACTTAGTAAAATAATGATGAACTCTAGCATAGCCCCTACTTGGATTATTAAGGCAAATAGGCATAGGTCCATTCCATTTTGCTTCATTGAAATCATTATCTAAATATATACCAGTGTGAAGATCAACAATATGTGTTCGAATTTGATATACTGCTGATGGTTTAAATAATGATTTAACTCTACTAGTAACATTATCATCAGAGTATGTGAATCTGTATGTAACCAACTCATCCACAAATTCTTCATTTCCCGATGAGCCAAACATCAGCCATGGTACTGCAATTGCTGCTGCTGCAGGTTCTTTGTTTAATGCTGACCTAATAAAATCTTTCACGTTACCAAAATCTGTATACAAAAACTCATCAAGATCACAAATGAATGCCCAATCAAATCGAGCTGCATATTTTTCAAGAAAGTCTGCATATGCCGATCGCTGAGGAGCGATGGTATCCAAACGAGGCCAGAATACCCTATTAATAATTCCAGCATAATCAAGTTTTATTAGCAACTCTGAAGTTCCATCATCACTGTTATTATCATAAATAAAAACCTCATCAAAACCTAATTTTTTTTGATATGCAATCCACTCAAATATATATGGAAATTCATTTCTACAAATAGCACAAACAGCAGTTTTCATATTCAAACCATTGTATAATAAAAATTAACACATAAAATCATTTTTATTTTTCAAAAGATGATTTAAACGGAAAATAAGAATCAAGAAACTTTCGCGTAAGTTCGTTAGTTATTACCAACTTATCTTCAGTCACCCCTACATCATTAATACAAATTGTTTTATATTTCCTAGTAACAAAGACACCATTCAATTGAGCTTTAATACTATCTTTATAAAGAGCTAAATAACGATTTGATATATCACTCTGTATAGCTTTACCATCATAATATCCGAAATTATATTGCATAAAAGCAATTGGTCTCAAATCGGTTTTATTTCTAAATTTATTAGAGGAGCATTTCAGAAACTCTTTTTTGAACTTAGACTCAAGTTCATAGAGATAACTCTTAGAGCATGGATATGGAGCATGCTTCATAATCATTCTAGATGTTTTATTACTGTATTCATTCAGTAATAGTATTGCATTACGATCCGCTATCAAATACTCTTCTCTAGTATCATCAATATCGTACTCATATGCTCTAGCTTCTGATGGGAAAAATTTTAGTATACCGTTAGGATAGAAAAAATCATCTGGGGTGCAAAAACTTGCAAACATAAAATCATCATTAAGGTATAGAAAATGCTCTGAAAGCCCTGGGATATGATGAAGTTGAGTCTCAATACCACTAGAATTAAAGGTAGGTAAGTCATTCTTATTTGTATAAATATCCTCATGCTTAATTAATTTTATTTTATCTGATAATTCATTTAGCCACTCAGGGTAATGGCCGCAAGTGACAATGTATATGTTGCGAACAAAAGGAGCATATAGTTCCAAAGAGCGTAGTGAATAAAGGAGTTCATCTCTATTTCTAAATCTCTCATCTGAAAATGCTCTACCTGCATTATCCACATCCACATCCACATCCACATCCACATCCACATCCACATCTTGCTCTTGATATTCCCCTGTTCCTATAGTGGAATAAAGATCTTTCTGTACCTTCCATTCTTTATCATCACCATCGACCCAAGTATATACAACATCGATTGGGAATGTCACATCAGAAATATTATTATCATCATCAATATGATGGTAACTTTTCATATAATCATCGAAAATTGGAGTCCTCAAACGATGTATATATTTATTCTTCTCACAAATAGAATACATAGATTCAGAAGAGTAACCATCCAATTTTTTCCAAAGCATAAAGTGAATAATAGATGAGTAGTATATTCTAGTATTACTATTAGAATCATACCATTCTTTTTCAACACAAAGAATATCAAAACTTCCTTGTGTGTAAAAATCTTTTCTAGATATAGCTTCCTTGATGGAGTATATATTGTTTTTAAACCTAACAAAATACTTCTCATTATCTGAGAACCAAAAATCCAATAATTTAGAAAATATCTTAATATCACTGTGATTAATATGCATCCCATGCATCCATTTATCTGGAGCGGCACCAGTCATAAAAGTGATATTCATATTTTTACAACACTCACTCAACCTAGCATAGAAAACATCACCCATATTTCCCAGAGCTATTCTTGAATGAATATATTGCTCTTTAGTTTTCTTACCGATTATTTCTTTTGGTTTTGATGCGGTTTGTGATATTGGATTTTTTTTAACATCAGGATTGTTATTTTTTATAATCGACCTTAACTCAACACCTCTTTTTAAGAGAAAATCATGCATAAATAAGTTGGGTTTTGTAACCAGTTTTCTAAATTTCCTATAAAAAATCATTAATAAATCCTAATGTCTAATAAAAATATCTTGATTGATAGAATGACGTTAACCAGAAAACAGCTAAATTATTAACGCTATGTAAATAATTTAATTATTGCAGAGGGTTACTTACTCTCAGTCAACATTAGTTTTCTCATCATCCATAAAGTATGTTTTTAATTTCGCGATAAGTGGCAATTGATAATTAATAATGCTTTTTTTTGTTTCTGTGAAATCATTAGCACAAAAAGAATGAGGTGCATCTTTAGATGAATATTTAGTCAATGCTAAGTAATAAGTTTTAGCTACAGGAGAACGAATATTAAAATAATAACAGATATCTCTTGTAAAAATAGAATACCCAGAACAATATGTAAACCAAGGAACAAGAAATGTTGCAAGATTTAAATCGTCATTAGTTCTAAACTTATTACCTAAAAATGCATTAATCTCTTTATTATAAGTATTCCAAACCATCTCAAACATACTCTTCCGAAGAGGTACGTAAGTATGTACAAGAGGAATATCAATATCATAGCAGAATTTATTTCTCAAAATCTTTTTAGCATTAAAAGATGCACATAGTGTTGGAGTTATCACGCCACGACTCTTCATCTTCGAAAGACTCTTCTTAGAAATAAAAAGGGATGTTATTTTTTTATTTTTAAAAAAATGTCCAGGTAACAAAGGACGAGCGACAAAAACGTCGTCATTGAAATAGATGAAGTGCTCAGACAACCCATTAATTCTATGGAGATGAGCTTCAATTACGTGAGAGTTAAATGTAGGTAAAAAATCTTCTGATATAATATCTCTATGATCGACAATAATTACATTATTAAATTCACAAAGCCACTCAGGAATCTGAGAGTCTGTTACGATATATATATTTCTTACCCAAGATATATTTTTCCTCACACTCTTAATTGAAAAATATAACTCATCATGATTGTTAAATCTCGCATTATCAGAAGCATACTGCCCATGATTATGACGATCAATATCTTTATATTTATTTAATTTTAATTTCCACTCTGGATCATTATCATTAACCCAAGTAAATACGACATCTATCGGGAAATTAATATTAATATTTTTTTCAAACTCTAAATCATACTTTATAAGTATAGTTTCCTCTTCTTTTGGACATAATATTTCATTGTAAATCCTAGGGTATTTTTTATTAAAAAAATCACGAAAAAAAACCCCAGGTGAATGAACAAATTTTTTGATTTTCTTTAACAACACCCTAACATTCAATTTAAATACGCCCTATAGCAACTCATCTTTTTTATACATTTCGATTGCATCTAATGTTGAATCAAAATATTTAACAGAATTATTTCTTCCTATAAATATAGCTGATTCACAGTATTGAGCAAGAGACCCTAAACTATGTGATACCATAAGAAAGGATGATTCTTTATGCCTAGACTTAAAAATATCCTCACACTTCCGTTTAAATCTAGCATCACCTACCGCAGTAACTTCATCAACTAAATAGTAGTCAAATTTAAATGCCATACTCAAACCAAAACCTAATCGTGATTTCATGCCTGATGAGTAAGTTTTGATTGGCATATCAAAGTACTTTCCAAGCTCTGCAAAGTCCTCTACAAAATCAACTTTATCGTTTAATTCACTTCGTTTTGCATAAAGCCTAGCAACAAACTTTACATTTTCTCGTCCAGTGAGACTCCCCTGAAATCCCCCCGCTAAACCGACAGGCCAGGAGATCGTACTATTGGTAATTATTCGCCCACTATCGGGCCGATCAATGCCACCGATCATTCGCAATAGCGTCGATTTTCCGGCACCGTTACGTCCTATAAGCGCCACGCTTTTCCCAGTTGGCAACTCAATGTTGAGATCTTTAAATACATAGTGCCTTCCTTGCGAAGTTCGATAGGATTTTGAGAGGTTTTCAATCCGAATCATGATGTCAACATAGCCTCTTCACGGTTGCGATAGAGCGCGAGCCCCATAAAGAAAACAACCAGTGAGCACAGGGCCAGATAGTTAATACTAACGCCCTGGCTCACATAACCCGCGACCACAGATGAGCGGCTTAATTCCACAACATGTACCAGAGGATTCCATAGCAAATACGGCCAGTACTCTTTCGGAATCGCATGCAACGGGAACATAACGCATGAAATGAAGTAGAGGGGTTTAATAAATATGGGTAAGAACTTCTCTGTTTCCGGGAGAGTATTTCCCATGACCATAAAGATCAATCCAACACCACAAGAAAAGATAACCAATAAAAACCACGTACAAGCTAACGATAATAGGTTGGTGATTTCAAATTGTTCACCAGCCAGGCCAACCACGGTCATCAGTAAGATATAAACAGCGACATAGATAACTGTTTCTAGCAAAGCACGGGCAATAATTGTGTCGATAGGCTTTACAGGCCGATAGTTAAACAACCCCTGGTTGGCGGCGATTGCCCCAACGGATCGGACAGCAATATTGCTAAAAAGAAAGTAGGGGATAATGCCGTTCAGTAAAAACACCGGAAAAGAAATATCCGGCATCGTCCGATGCATGATGAAACCGAAAACAGCTAACAGGATCATCAGATGCGCGGCTGGCTCCAGGATCGCCCAGAGGTACCCTAATCGGTACTTGCCAAAACGCGTTTTGATCTCGCGCAGAAACAGCGCCTTTACGGCGGCCTGTTGTACTTCTAACCCACTTCTGGCCATTGATATTTGTTACCTTGGTGCGATTGAGCACGCTACCGCCTTTGGCTCTAGCAACCAGATTACTCAATGCATAAATTAGAATAGAAAGCGTCAGAACAATTAGCATGCTAATTGCCAGCTTAAAATAAGATGATTGCTTAAGGATAATTAGCGTATACGTCTGGATGATAAGAGGACTTAAGGGGGAAAAGTAAACTAGTGGTACATCTCCCTGATAAAACCACACATCTCTGCAATCAGCTACAAATTTAACCGCTGCATAAGATAATTTCTATAAGTTAAAAACTATTAATTATCGCGTATTAATCCATGATAACTATAAAAAACTCATTCTATAAAATTTAAACCATAAAAATAAACAAGTTAAGGTAATGACTCCAACTTATTGATAGTGTTTTATGTTCAGATAATGCCCGATGACTTTGTCATGCAGCTCCACCGATTTTGAGAACGACAGCGACTTCCGTCCCAGCCGTGCCAGG
>NZ_VDAG01000116.1:0-7478 GCF_019584505.1 Kluyvera sp. EC_51
TGGCACGGCTGGGACGGAAGTCGCTGTCGTTCTCAAAATCGGTGGAGCTGCATGACAAAGTCATCGGGCATTATCTGAACATAAAACACTATCAATAAGTTGGAGTCATTACCCAGAAAATGTGCTTATTGATTTCGATACAAAAAATGTGATTTTTTAGGCAGTCAGGGCGCTTGGCACGCCCTGACAAAGTGAAATTAACGATTCTCGCCGCGACTGGCAATTACATCTTTATACCAGAAGAAGCTTTTTTTACGCTTGCGCATCAGATTTTGCTTATGGTCGACATAAACAAAACCGTACTGTTTTTTGTAACCATTCAGCCAACTTAGCAGATCGATAAACGACCACGGATAATAACCACGGACGTCAGCACCAAGCGCAATGGCTTTTTCCAGAGCATCAATATGAACGCGTAGGAAATCGATACGCGGTGTATCCACCACTTCACCATCGACGATAGGGTCAACGGCACCCAGGCCGTTTTCGGTAATATAGATAGGAATATCACCGTAACGCTCTTTGATCATCATGATGCCGTCGGTTAACCCCTGAGGCCAAATCTCCCAGCCCCATTCGGTGTAGACGCTTTCCGGATTACGGACGAAATAGAACAGCCCTTCAACGCCTTGTTCACCGCTGACTTTTTCTTTCGGCGGCGTCGCGGAAACGGTTTCACGACGATAGTAGTTCAGGCCGATAAAATCGCAGCGGTTTTTGCGCAGCAGTTCATCGTCTCCCGGCGCAAAGCGCGGTACGCCCCACAGCGCCTGAGATTGTGCCAGCAGTTCATCAGGATAGCGGCCTTTCAGCACCGGATCGTAGAACCAGTGGGTATGGATAGCGTCCGCCAGATCGGTAGCGGCTTGGTCTTCTGGGCTATCGGTCAGCGCAGAGTGGGGTTGCAGCACGTTGACGAAGCCAATTTCACCGTTGATTTGCATCCCACGAAACGCTTTAACCGCCATGGCATGGGCAATAAAGACGTGGTGACAGGCCTGAATAGCGCGTGCCGGGTTACGCACGGAAGGGGGATGGCTACCGGTAATGTAACCGTGACCAATAAAGACGATGGTTTCGTTAAAGGTGGCCCATTTCTTCACGCGGGAACCAAAACGGGCATAGCACAGGCGCGCATACTCTTCGAAAGCTTCCGCCGTGGAGCGGGCTTCCCAGCCGCCTTCGTCCTGAAGCGCCTGTGGGAGATCCCAATGATAGAGGGTAATCATGGGTTCAATATTATGTGCTAACAGGTCATCAATCAGATCGCTGTAAAACTTCACCCCAGCTTCGTTGATCTCGCCGCGGCCGTTCGGCAGCAGGCGGGGCCATGAGATAGAGAAACGGTAGCTTTGCAGCCCCATTTCCGCCATTAACTGGACGTCTTCTTTTACGCGATGGTAGTGATCGACGGCAACGTCGCCGTTTGTACCCTGATAGGTTGTCCCTGGCTGGTGGGAGAAAATATCCCAGATAGACGGGCCTTTACCGTCTTCATTATGTGCACCTTCAACCTGGTACGCTGCCGTGGCAGCTCCCCAGAGAAAATTTGGGGGAAAAGCAGACATATAACACTCCTTACCTGTGTGATAACACGAGTGTAAGGAGTGCTTTTAAGTGGAGCAATCGGTTTCTGAAACCGGTTCCATTGATGAGATCTGAATCACTCTTTTACGATGACGGCGGGACATTTTTTTGCAGCGTTGCGGTAGCGGGCTCCGGCGGCTGGTAGTTATCGATGTGATGCGCGACAAACAGAAGCAGAACGGAAAAACCCAGAATAATCCAACCAATTAATTCAACAATACGCGTCATTACGGAAGTCATGAAATTTTACTTACAGTCCATTGATAAAAGAGAGCCAGGGCAAGATCTTAGCGTGCCTGCGTCACAACGCAAGTTTTCAGCCGAATCGTTTCGACAGTTGGTGGTTATTTCACCAATTGACGGGGCAATGGACCATAATGTTATTAAACTGTTGTATGAACGCTTCAGATGAGTTCAAATAAAGAAATCGATTACAAAATCAGTTCAAAGCACACCAAATAGAGAAGTGAGGCGACATATGAGTGACCAAATCCGTGTGGGATTAGTGGGTTATGGCTATGCCAGTAAGACATTTCACGCGCCGCTCATCAGCGGCACGCCGGGTATGGCGCTTGCCGTCGTCTCCAGTAGCGATGCCAGTAAAGTTCATGCAGATTGGCCAGCGGTGCAGGTCGTCTCCGACCCGACGGCGCTATTTACCAATCCTGATATCGACCTGATCGTTATCCCGACGCCAAACGATACCCACTTCCCGTTAGCGAAAGCGGCGCTGGAAGCGGGTAAAAACGTGGTGGTGGATAAACCATTCACCGTGACACTGTCACAGGCGCGTGAACTGGATACGCTGGCTAAACAGCAGGGCAAACTGCTGTCGGTGTTCCATAACCGCCGCTGGGATAGCGACTTCCTGACGGTGAAAGCGTTGATCAACGAAGGCAAGCTTGGCGATATCGCTCACTTTGAATCACATTTTGACCGCTATCGTCCGCAGGTACGCGCCCGCTGGCGCGAGCAGGCTGGGCTGGGCAGCGGTATATGGTATGACTTAGGCCCGCATCTGCTGGATCAGGTCGTCACCCTGTTTGGTTTACCGCAGAGTATGTATGTTGATCTCGGTCAGCTGCGCCCCGGCGCGCAGTCCACAGACTACTTCCATGCGGTGTTAACCTATCCGCAGCGCCGCGTTGTGCTGCACGGCACGCTTCTGGCGGCGGCGGAAACGGCGCGCTATATCATTCACGGTTCCGAGGCAAGCTATGTGAAGTTTGGCCTCGACCCGCAGGAAGATCGCCTGAAAAGCGGGGAACGTCTACCGCAGGCCGACTGGGGCTACGATATGCGTGACGGCGTGTTAACAACGGTGGACGGTGAAACGCGGGTGGAAACGACGCTGTTGACGCAACCGGGCAACTACCCAGCGTACTACGCGGCAATCCGCGATGCGCTGAACGGCATCGGTGAGAATCCGGTACCGGCCGGTCAGGCGATCCAGATTATGGAACTGATTGAGCTGGGGATGGAATCTGCGAAACACCGTGCGGCGCTGACGTTAGTGTAATCGCCAAGGTATTGAGGAATCCCGGCAGGCGTACCTGCCGGGATTTTTTTATGCCTGTTTAACGCGGGCGGTAAGCGCCTGTTTTTCGGCAGCGGAAAGGAACGCCATTTCCAGACCATTGATCTGCGCCTGACGAATTTGTGCCGGGCTTAAGCCTGCTGCTGGGGCGGCAGTGTGGTACTCGTGCTGAATATCAATCCCCTGAACTGCCGGATCATCGGTATTGATGCTTGCCAGCACGCCGTGTTCAAGGAACGTTTTCAGCGGATGTTGTGCCAGCGATGGCACGGTGCTGGTCTGGATGTTGGAGGTCAGGCAGGATTCAATGCCGATACGTTTTTCCGCGAGGAAATCCATCAGTGCCGGATCCAGAATGGCCTTCACGCCGTGACCGATACGCTCAGCGCCGAGGTCGCGAATGGCCTGCCAGATGCTTTCCGGGCCTGCGGCTTCGCCCGCGTGAACGGTGATACGCCAGCCTGCATCGCGCGCACGGGTAAAGTGGTTCAGGAACAGATGTCCCGGGAAGCCCAGTTCATCACCAGCCAGGTCGAGCGCGGTAATACCGTCACGGTGGGCCAGCAGGGCATTGAGTTCTTCTTCACAGGCCGCTTCGCCAAAGGTACGGCTCATAATGCCGATAAGACGCGCTTCAACGTTAAAGGTTTTGCAGCCTTCTTTAACGCCTGCGATTACCGCTTCAACCACGCCGTCGACCGGTAGTTGGTGGGTCATCGCCATGTAGCGCGGAGAAAAGCGCAGCTCAACGTAGTGCAGGCCGTTACGGGCCGCATCTTCAATGTTTTCATAGGCGACGCGGCGGACGGCGTCCAGAGAAGCCAGAACCTTCACGCCCCAGTCAAGCTTGCTCAGGAAGCTCACCAGATCGGGTTCATTGCTGGTCACCTGTACGTGGGGCAGCAGGGTTTCAAGCGTAGTAGCGGGGAGCGCGAGATTGTACTGGCGGCCGAGATCGAGGATGGTCTGGGCACGGATATTACCGTCAAGGTGGCGGTGGACATCGGTTAAAGGCAGGTTGGTATCAATCATGATCGCACTCATTTTTTAGTTAAAGTGCAAACCATTATACAACATGCCGGTAACCAGTTAAAAGTGTTGAAAAATAGATGCTTTTACAATCGCTTGGGGGGATGTGAGGTTATTTTCAGCATTTTTTCGCGTAGTGCAGCGATCGCGTTCTCTAGTGCGGTATATCCAGAAGGACCTGTTTTAAAATTAAAGCCAAAAGATGACAGCCAAAAATAGTAGGAATAATCTTAATATGTTGTTGTTTTTATCCTGATCTGAATAATGCGTATGATAACCCATAAAGGCAACGTTTTATGAAAATTCACGCTGTTACGATCATTGCGCTGCTTTTTCTTCCTTCTCTTGCATATTCAGAACAGCAGGAACGGGAATACAACACCTGGTACTTACGAAATGCCATTCTTTATGACATGACACAGACCTCAGAGGGGTTTCCCGTCATGCTAAGTATCGCCCAACCAGGTCGAATCGGAGCCAATATGGTGGTGTCTTACCTGGCTGAGGGGCCATGCGCGGGTGGTGCTAAAACGTTCAATGTTAATGGCAAAGATATTCCAGCCAAATACAGCTGCGTGCCGGTTGGCAAGGATCGGATCGAACATTACGCCCTTAACGATTCACAGCAAATCAATGAGATGGTGAATCACCTCGAGTCTGATTTCACCTTGTTGTTGCAGAATAATATCAAGGTATGGGCAGCCAATATCAAATCGCCGAAGTATGGTATGGCGCCGAGGTTTTGATATTCGCCCTAAGCGTGCTCAGACCGGATAATTCAGCATCGCAGGTCGTTTAAGCTGGGTGATAATCCGCTTAATTATCAACAGCGCCTGAGTCAGCTTTTCCATATCCGGCCCGCCAATACACAATCGAATTCCCGCCTGATCGGCGAACGGTGTCACCTCCGTTGAGGCGGGCGACGTCACTTTAATACCGGCGGCAAGCGCTGCCTCGTAGAAAGGGTGTACGTTTTCCCGGGGTAGTGGCAGCCAGAGGTGGAAGCTGGGCAGCCCTGAGTGGTACAGGTCTTCGCCCAGAATATCGCGTGCTAGGGCGTACCGCCGTGCGGTTTCTTGCTCAATGGCGAGGGTGACGGTTTCGGCAGTGCCGTCCAGCAGCCACTGCTCCATAATGGCACAGCTCAGCGGTGAAACCATGATAGCCGTTGTTCTGAGCATCGATTCTCCCTGTGCGTAGAGCGCCTTGGGCAGCAGAAGCCCGCCAATTCGAAGCGCTGGATTAAGGATCTTCGACAGGCTATTTACATACAGGGTGATTTCCGGTGCCAAACGGGTGATTTGCGGTATGTCGATATTGCGGGTCAGCCGATAAACATCATCTTCAATGATAAACAGCTTCCGTTCCCGGCAAATGCGCACCAGTTCATGACGACGCGTCAGACTCATCACCCGCGTTGAAGGGCTTTGCAGCAGCGGGGTCACATACACCGCCGCGTTGTGTTCACCGCGGGCGTCGAGCGCTGCTTCCAACGCTTTCACATCCATACCGTCATCATCCATTGGGATGCCGACCAGCGTCAGATTGAGCAGTCGCGAAAGTTGAATCAGTCCGGAATAGGTCTGCGCCTCAACGTACAGCGTACTGAACGGCTTGCAAACGGTGGAGAGCGCCACCGACAGCGCATGCTGCGCGCCGCTGGTGATAATGAGCTGTTCAGCATTGGCCTCAACGCCAAGCTGGGTAAACCAGCGCGCCAGCAGTCGTCGGTGCTCATCATGACCAGCGGGAGGGGCATAAAAGTTAAACATATCCATATCCGGCCGACGTGCGATGGCGGTGAGCGTCGCGCCGAGTGAGCGCGCCGTCAGGGCGGCAGGCGGCGTGTTCTGCGAAAGGTCGATAACTTCTGCGCTACGCGCGTTTGCCAGCGCGACAAACATTCCGCTGCCCTTAACGCTGCGGACCAGGCCACGTTTTTCGAGTATCCCGTAGGCTTTGGTCACCGTGCCAAGGCCAATACTCAGGGTATCCGCGAGATCCCGATGCGCCGGTAAGCGTGCGCCGTAGGGCAGTAGGCCGGAAAGAATATCTTCCGATAAAGCCAGTACCAGCCGTTCGGTGGGGGATGTTGTCTGTTCGGCAAGCCGTGGCTGCCAGGGGGAGCGTTCGCGCATCTGATCACCTAAGTGTAATGTGACACTATATATGTTTACTAATAGTGTCACGCACTCTATGCTAATGCCAGCTAAAGCAGCATCCGAAACAGGCATTCAATATGAGCATAAAAGATATTTCCGTTATTGCGGACGGACCAGACACGTCTGCGCAAAGTGATTCCGTGGGCGCTGAATTTCGTCGTGGGATTAAAGAAGGGCTGCCGGTATTACTTGGCGTTATTCCATTTGCGCTGGTGCTTGGCGCACAGGCGAGCCATAAAGGATTAAGTCATTTTGAAGTGCCGCTAATGACCGGGCTTAATTTTGCCGGTGGCTCTGAGTTTGCGGCAATACAAATCTGGACCAATCCGCCGCATATTTTATTAATTATGGCCGTGACCTTTCTGGTGAATAGCCGACATATTTTGATGGGGGCGACGCTGGTGCCACTGCTGGCGCGTTTCCCGAAACGTAAGGTGCTCCCGGCGTTGTTTTTGATGACTGACGAGAGTTGGGCATTGAGTTACAGCGATGCGCAAAAGCGAGCTGGTCGTGGAATGCTCAGTTTTAGTCTGCCTTATTATCTGGGGGCATCGCTGTCGTTTTATGTCATGTGGGTGGGTTTCACTGCCCTTGGCGCACTGGCGGGACCGGTGCTGGGCGATGTTCACCGTTATGGTTTTGATATGGCGTTCCCGGCGGTATTTCTGGTGCTGGTCCGGGGTATGTGGCGCGGAGTTCGCAAAGCGCTGCCGTGGCTGACCAGTTTGCTGGTGGCCGTGGCGGTGTATCACTTTATACCCGGCGTCTGGTACGTTATCGCCGGGCCGCTGGCCGGGTTAGCGGTGGCCTGGCTGTGGGGGGATAAATAATGCCGGATCAGCAAACGCTGTTTGCCATCGTGTTGATGGCGGCAACCACCTATTTAACCCGCATTTCTGCGTGGCTCATTTTACGAAATCGTACGCTGACGCCGGGTGCTATGGCGGTACTGCGTTCATCGCCGGGGTGCGTCATGCTGGCGTTTATTGCCCCGTATTTTGCTTCAGGTAACTTTATTGATTTAATTGGCCTGGGCGTGACGTTTATTGCGGCGGTGATGCTGCCAACTTACTGATTTAGTGTATGATGGTGTTTTTGAGGTGCTCCAGTGGCTTCTGTTTCTATCAGCTGTCCCTCCTGTTCAGCTACTGACGGGGTGGTGC
>NZ_VDAG01000117.1:0-11069 GCF_019584505.1 Kluyvera sp. EC_51
TACGCACCACCCCGTCAGTAGCTGAACAGGAGGGACAGCTGATAGAAACAGAAGCCACTGGAGCACCTCAAAAACACCATCATACACTAAATCAGTAAGTTGGCAGCATCACCGAGAAACTGAACACCCCTACCCGTGACACCCGGGACATTATAGCGGCAGCGGTCAGGTCTCTGGGCAGGATCTGGCTCGATGGCCACCGCTACGCAAAAGCGGGGATAATGCTCAATGATTTCAGCCCGAACGGCGTTGCACAGCTGAATCTGTTCGATGACGTGCAGCCACGGCCGCACAGCGATGCGCTGATGAAGGTGCTCGACGGTATTAATCATTCCGGACTCGGGAAAGTCTGGTTTGCCGGACGGGGTATTGCGCCGGACTGGCAGATGAAACGGGAGATGCTGTCACCGGCATATACCACCCGCTGGAAGGAGCTGCCGGTTGCCCGTTTCTGACCGTTGAAATGACAGAAGGGACTTGCCGCCAGAGCTTACTTTACCGATCATACAGATGACTTGTCTCAGGGGGGAACCATGACAAACATCATTCTGTGTGATGTGACTGCCAGCGTCAGCGAACTTAAAAACGATCCGGTGGCCACCGCCAGTGCCGGCTACCCGGTCGCGATTATTGACCGCAACCGCCCTGTTTTTTATTGTGTGCCCGCGGCTCTGTATGAACAAATGCTCGATGCGCTGGACGAAAAAGACCTGGTGCAATTGATCACAGAACGTCAAAACCAGCCGCTGCGTGAAGTGGATCTCAATCAGTATCTGTGATGTGCTCCGGTGCGAGGAGCAAGGAATGTATTAAATCAATGTTAAGGAACAATATGGGTAGCAAAATCGCAGGTGTGGTTTTCTTATTCTTCACTGTCTGGGGAATGGCTTCAGTGATTGAATTGCAGTACTGGCGTAACCCTGATACCTATCCTGTCTGGCTGACAAAACATCTCCGGATCTCTCCCGAAAATAACGAAAAGAGCCTGATAAGGATAGGAATGGAAACCTTTAACAAGGTATGTGGTGATAACAGGGGCCTCCTTGCCGTCACCCAAAAACAAAACGGTATGTTTATGCGCTGTGATGATTCCCCCGGATTTTTTTCATGGTTCAGCGGCGTTTACAAAGTCAGTTAATCAGATAACGTGTTGGACTTTCAATATGTTACCCATACGGTTATCCCCCGTTACTGTGGATAATCAATATATTGTGTCTCAGACAGCTGCTTTTTCTACCATATGTTGTGTCCCTGATATCCCCTCGGACGGCGTGACAAACGACATCACACTGGAGACGCTGATGACGGGACCATGTTCATCCAGGGTCGTAAGAACGGCCGGGACTGGTTACCGGCCGGACGAAGGACCGGCCAACGCGCAGCGGCGGCAGCTGGTTTTAAAAATGCTGGCGGAAATTTAAAATTAAGCCGCACACCCCGCGAAATTTTGCAAATTTCACTCAACATGCTTCGTTCAGATCCCAACAGAGCTTTCACCATCACCTGTAATAGCCGCCCTGCTGCGTGATTACTCCGCTCAACAGGTTGCTGGCGACAAGCCAATACCTGTTCGTGACAGGCATTGCTTAACCGTTGTCCCAAACTAATAATGTGCCGACGATGCAGGTGGGACCGTGGTCCCAGGCAGATTACCTGACCGACGATGCAGGTGGGACCGTGGTCCCAGGCAGATTACCTGACCGACGACGCAGGTGGGACAGTGGTCCCAGGCAGATAAGCTGACCGATGACGCAGGTGGGACCGTGGTCCCAGGCAGATTACCTGACCGATGACGCAGGTGGGACCGTGGTCCCAGACAGATTACCTGACCGGCGATGCAGGTGGGACCGTGGTCCCAGACAGATAAGCTGACCGATGACGCAGGTGGGACCGTGGTCCCAGACAGATAAGCTGACCGATGACGCAGGTGGGACCGTGGTCCCAGGGAGATAACCTGACCGGCGATGCAGGTGGGACCGTGGTCCAAGGCAGATAAGCTGACAGATGACGCAGGTGGGACCGTGGTCCCAGAGAGAATATTCAGGCCAGTTATGTTTTCTGGCCTGTGAGAAAGGAAATGAAGTAAAGGGAGATCACCGTAGACTAAAGCGTGTCCGCATCAGACTCCTGGTTTCTCAAGCTCCTTAAGAATGGCTTCTATTTTCTCTATACACTCCGCAGGAATGCGGGACTTATCCAGGTTAAGCACCATTTTATCGCCCTTATACAATGCTGTTGCCCCTGGAGCAAACTGATGACGTGAGCTCAGATTAACTCTTGATGTGGGAGATTGTTTCAGTACGGATGTTAAAAGACTAATGACCTCTTCAGCTTCAAAGATTAGTCCCGCTTTCTTCTGATCGTGGAGAGTCTCAGCCTGCTGCTTCAGTAATTCTTCTTTATCTGCAAAAGCCTTCTGAAGGGCTTCACCTGACCGGGCAGACAGTTCTCCAGGATGTGCAAACAGGGCAACAACGGATTTAGGCAGTTTGGCCGTATTAATACAGCGGGTAATGATCTTACGAGAAATGTTTTCCGCATCGGCAAGCGCAGAAATATTTCCTGCAAACTCATTCTGCAGCCGGCTTGTATAACGCAGGCCACGTTCATAAGCACTCGTCGGCCGATAATCGTTACCCAGTCGGGACAATGCAGCCATCTGCTCATCGTCCAGTTCACCAACCAGAACGCGATAATCACTTTCCGTCAGGATTGCGGCTTTACGGCGACGGCTGCCGTCTGCAATTTCTATGACATCAGAAACCCGGCGGCCGAAAGCTGGAGTCTGCTGACCGGTCAGTAAAAATGAAGGAATGAGATCATCCAGAGCATCTTCGGTAAGTAGTTCCTGATCGCGCTCATTGCCTGACCATACGCGTGAAGCGCTCTCAACAGAGTCTCCCCGGAGCACCTCAAGGGTAAATTTTACTTCCCGTCCACTTACCGGAAGAGAGATTGCATTACCGCGGGCCATAGCACCCACGCGCGCAATTAATGAATCCACCATCGGCGCGGCCGGCGCCGGTGATGAAGTATCTTCAGTCGATTGAGTATGTGTGGTATGTCTTGGAATGACAGGAGCACGCTTCATTATCTAATCTCCCAGCGTGGTTTAATCAGACGATCAAAAATCTCATTGCAAACAGGCTCCCAGATAGAGAGTGCATTACGCCAGGCACCGGTTGAAGAACGTTGATCAATAGCCTGTTCAAAAACGGTTCTCATACGGATCTGACCTTTGCCGACTTCATCCGTTTCGCGCACAACATTTTTAAGGACCATGCTTCCCCAGGCATCCCGAATTTGTTCTTCCATCCACGGGGACTGCGAGCCATTATTATTACTGTATTTGGTAAGCAGAATACGGACATCTGGCTCGAAGCCTTTAAGATCCACGTTCTTAAGCAGGTCACGAAGCATATCGAAAAACTGCAGTGCGGAGGTGTAGTCGAACAGCTCTGCCGGAGTAGGGACAATCAGAACATCAGCAGCGCATACAACATTTATCGTACCGATACCAAGGTTGGGTGCGCTGTCGATAACTATCACGTCATAATCATGAGCGACAGTTTCAATAGCCAGACGGAGCATCAGGTGCGGGTCAGCAGGTAATTTGCCTTCGTCAAATTTCCCCATCAGCTCGGTTTCAATGCGGTGCAGTGCCAGACAGGACGGGATGATATCAAGGCCAGGCCAGCAGGTGGGCTTTATAGCGTAGCTGGCGTCATCCTTTTCCCCAAGATAAAAGGGCAGGAGAGTGTCCTCAGCATGAATATGAAGATCGGGCACCCATCCGTGATACATAGAAGCAGTTCCCTGTGGGTCATTGCCTTCAACAAGCAGAACACGGAGTCCTTTCAGAGCAAGATCCTGAGCCAGGTGAACGGATACTGAGGTTTTGTAAACACCACCTTTGTGAGCTGCAACGCCAATCACCGGCGGAAACGCATCTTCAGCACGGCGCAGTCGTGTACCAAATACATCCCGCATGTGATTGATTTGTTCGATGGTATAACCAACGCGTTGCTCAACTCTCCCACGGGTTTCCATATCAGGGTGCGGCAGCCGGCCAGCTTTCTCGGCATCCCTGATAGCCTGAGATGACACGCCAACTAAATCTGCCGCTTCACCAATCCTCCAGCGCCGGGTTATTTTCCGGGCTTCCGGACTGTCATCATTAAACTGTGCAATGGCGATTGCTTTCGTCATTTCATGACCAGCACTTATGCACTGGTTGAGTGTATCCATGAGTCCCATACTGAACATCCTTTAATCATCACTTTGCATTATTTTATTAAATCTTGGAATTTATTGCAAAGCAACAATAAAATCGCAAAGTGCACGAAAAAGTGCAAAGTGAACCACACTGGGTAATGAAAGAACGCAGGGGATTACAAAAGAGTACATACCGCAGTCAATATTAATCACTGCCGCTCGCCGCAGTAAGCGATCTCACACAGTGAGAAAGCGGCGAGGAAGCGGAAAATCACAGAATTCACAGATTGCACGTACGTCGGGTTGCTAAAGATGGCTCGGGATCAGCCAGTTATAATGAAATTGACTGCGGTATGTAATATATTGACTATGGTATGATGCTTACCGCATCTGTGTCGAGGAAGAGGAAAGACGACTCAGCATACCGCAGTCAATGTTTCATTGTTGTACCTGTAGATCTCAATCTTCCAGAGCGTATTCAGGAAAATAAGGCCAGGGTTCTGGATATTTGGTGTGGCGCTTCCGGGCTTGTATCTGGGTTATTCATGGTCTCGATCCAATAATTGATCCCAAGGAGATCATAATGAGATCCAAAAGAGATCCCCGGATCGCTCCAGCATGCGCTGTAACTGGCTTTAACGTCTGTCTGGATCGACTGTGGAATGTAAAATGTTGACTGTTATATGCATAATCTAATACTGTGATATGCAACGGTATTTACTGAGGTATGTATATCCGTTGACTGCGATACGTATTACTACATCCTTTTGTGGATAACCGTTGAGGATCAAGATGACGAGCGAAAATAACAGCTTACTTCTGAACCTTCAGGAGGTTGATAAGACAACCGGTGAAGTTGTTAAGCTGGATGTCAACAGCACCAGTACCGTGCAGCCAGTAGCGCTCATGAGACTCGGTCTCTTCGTCCCAACTCTGAAATCAACAGGGAAGAGCAAGGCGAACCGGAAAAACGTTACAGACGCGACTGAGGAGCTTGTACAGCTGTCCATTGCCAAAAGCGAAGGATACACTGACGTTAAGATCACCGGTTCGCGTCTTGATATGGACACGGATTTTAAAGTCTGGCTGGGGATAATTCGCTCCATGTCGGAGTATGGGGTAAAAAGTGACACCCTGGAACTGTCGTTCGTCGAATTCGTTAAGATGTGCGGATTTGACTCCCGTCGTTCAAACAAAAAAATGCGCGATCGCATCAGTAATTCCCTGTTTAAACTCGCCTCGGTTACGCTGAAGTTCCAGAGCGAGACCAAAGGATGGACCACCCATCTGGTGCAGTCAGCCTATTATGACATCAACGAGGATATCGTTGAGATCAAGGCTGAACCTAAGCTGTTTGAGCTTTACCACATGGACAGAAGGGTACTGCTGCGGCTGAAAGCCATTGACGCCCTGCAGCGCAAGGAATCAGCCCAGGCGCTTTATACCTACATCGAAAGTCTTCCCCAGAATCCTGCACCTATTTCCATGAAACGGATGCGTGACCGGCTGAATCTCACCTCAAATGTCTATACGCAGAACCACACGGTGCGTAAGGCGATGGAGCAGCTGCGGGATATTGGTTATCTGGATTACACTGAGTTTAAACGTGGCCGAGCCACCTATTTCAGCGTGCATTATCGCAACCCCAAACTCATCAGTGGTCCTGTGAAGGTTCCGCGCAAAGAGGAAGAAGAGAAGGAGCCAGAGCAAAATTATGACGAAGTCATTAAGGCGCTGAAGGCTGCTGGCATCGATCCCCTTAAACTGGCCGAAGCTCTCTCAGCGATGAAGCCAGAAAATTGACTGCGATATGCATAACATGACTGCCGGATGCCGCTAAGGACATTCCATTGACTGTGATATGCATCACGCATACCGCAGTCAATATGTGTTCTCCATCATGTCTGCCATGATCGAACAATATTGACTGTCATATGTGATTTCAGGCCGTGATACGCAGATATTGACTACGGTATGCGGGTTTAACGGCGATATTCCCAGGTCTGTGCACTGCTCCACACGTGTTAACATGCCACAGTCAATTTTTCAGTAAAGCTCTATACCCCTTACGAAAATCTCAATCGGATGCTGAGACGGTCATGTTACCTGACGGTATCCGTTCCCCTGTGTATTGCAGGTTTAGCCCGGCAGGATGAGACTGCAGCTGTCTGTATAACCCGGCGCCAGCTTCACACTGCTAAATGCGAACAGGAGACCGATGGCAGAAGGGAGTGAGCCACAGGGGTGAATGACTTTCGCAATTAACGGGATGATTCACTGGACTTTCAGGAAACAATACACTGTGGGATGAACGGCCTGTGTCCTGTCTTGTCTGCGGTATGTCGATGCCTGCAGGCTTGCAGGTCACCGTGCAAGACCACGGCTGTTCAGTCATCCGAATGATGTCCTGGTGTGCTGGAGCAGGGAGGGGCACTGAATGTGCTCTGCTCCTGTATTTCGTATTAGCGGAATACAGGACGTCATGCCAGGGCCGTCAATCTCAGCCGGCCGGGGGCAGGGAGCGAAGGATCTCCGCGGCATCTCGCCCATCACCGGTAAAGGGAACGGCCAGGGTGGAAGCCATGTCCAGCGCAAATACCCGGGTATAGACTTCCATCGAGCGCGGATCCTTATGCCCGGCCAGTGCCTGGATGACCTTCCTGGGCTGCCGGTGATAAAGCATGTGCATAATATAGCTGTGACGGAAAGTATGCGGCGTCACGGGGATCGAAAAATGCACGCCGTCAGCTTCAGCCCGCTTCACCGCCTGTTTCAGCCAGTTGCGCATTGTCTCATCCGTGACCGGCCATAACGGCTCACGCCGGCGGGGGCGGGTGGTGACCATCCAGCTTTCCATCTGACGCACAAAACTGGCATCCGTCAGCGGTACCAGACGCACTTCATCTTTTGGCGGCCGGCCACGACGTGCCCGCACTTTTTCCGACAGCACCCGAACAAAAGGGCGCAGACCATCCAGGTCGAACGATTCCGGGGTGAGCGTCCGGGCTTCACCGATACGGATCCCGGTATTCCACATGGTGGCGAACAACATGTGGTGACGCTGGTCAGGCATATACCAGAGGAGGGCGCTCACTTCCGGCGCCAGGAGGTAAGCCGGCGTGGCACCTGTTGAGGTGGCCATCCGCCGGAGTGCCACCGCGGTCGCAAAATCAACGCCCGGGGCGATCGGCAGCAGGGAGACGCGTTCTGGTGAATTCTGCAAGGGAATGATGCTGTTCATGAGTTATTTTTCACGTAGCGCACGCACTGTTTATGGATACAGGTATTTTGCACCTGACGGGCCGATCCTGCCATGACAATAAATCGCAGCGCGCGGATCCTTTTGTTGTCTTATCCCGCATTATTGCGGGTAAAACCAAATACGTAAAGGATCCTTTTTCTGCTCAGATCCTCCATGAAGCCAGTAATGACGCGGGTTGATGGCTGTTTTACGGTTTTTGGGAGAATTGGGGTAATGCCAGGACAGACAGGATCAGGGCAAAAGACAGGGGGACTGGAAGAGGAAAGGAAGGCGCGCTACGTGAATTCTGACCTGGTACACCCCTGTGACCCTGTCAGAATTCACGCAGCGCAATGTGGTTGCTGACTACTGCCAGTTGAGATGACGGCCGGCATCCTGATGCTGGTAATGACTCCAACTTACTGATAGTGTTTTATGTTCAGATAATGCCCGATGACCTTGTCATGCAGCTCCACCGATTTTGAGAACGACAGTGACTTCCGTCCCAGCCTTGCCAGATGTTGTCTCAGATTCAGGTTATGTCGCTCAATGCGCTGAGTGTAACGCTTGCTGATAACGTGCAGCTTTCCCTTCAGGCGGGGTTCATACAGCGGCCAGCCATCCGTCATCCATACCACGACCCCAAAGGCCGACAGCAGGCTCAGAAGACGCTCCAGTGTGGCCAGAGTGCGTTCACCGAAGACGTGCGCCACAACCGTCCTCCGTATCCTGTCATACGCGTAAAACAGCCAGCGCTGACGTGATTTAGCACCGACGTAGCCCCACTGTTCGTCCATTTCAGCGCAGACAATCACATCACTGCCCGGTTGTATGCGCGAGGTTACCGACTGCGGCCTGAGTTTTTTAAGTGACGTAAAACCGTGTTGAGGCCAACGCCCATAATGCGTGCACTGGCGCGACATCCGACGCCATTCATGGCCATATCAATGATTTTCTGGTGCGTATCGGGCTGAGAGGCGGTGTAAGTGAACTGTAGTTGCCATGTTTTACGGCAATGAGAGCAGAGATAGCGCTGATGTCCGGCAGTGCTTTTGCCGTTACGCACCACGCTTTCAGTAGTGGAGCAGGAAGGACATCTGATGGAAATGGAAGCCACGCAAGCACTTTAAAATCACCATCATACACTAAATCAGTAAGTTGGCAGCATTACCATCGATGTGGACCCCCTGAATGTACTATTAGCATCCCCTCTATTACGAAGTGCATCAGAGACATTGGATGTCAGAGAGGTTTTACCTGCAACCAATAAGTCCCCGCCTGTATTTTCGATAACAGCCCCATAAAGACCGCCAGTCCTCGTTGCAGTCAGGTTTCCATCTATCTGAAGTGAGTTACGTTTTCCCCCTGCATCTGTACCAGAAAAGATAAAAATACTCCGAGTACTGCCCAGAGCATTCCCATTAACTGTTAAATCTCCTTTTGCATGAACCGTTGCTCCAGCTCCAGGGATCGAACCGCCACTATTGACTCCTCCCACGGCAAGCGTATAAACGGCAGCAACACCCTTACTACTGATTACAGTTCCAGGTAAGAAATTAAGAACAGAACCTGACCCGCTCGCATAAGCGGTATTATTCCCTATATATGACGTACCGCTGTTATCGCAGGTACTACCTTCGGTGGCACTATCTACGCCGTTTGGGCCAGCTGCACCATCCACACATGCAGCCCATACTTGTCCCGTACACAGGATGGCAGAAAAAGTTATTAATTTTTTTAACATTTATATTCCAAGATATGAATCGCCACAGATAATCTAGACACTTCCGAGCCGTTGATAATACTGGTTTTCATATTCTGTCGGTGACATCTGATCGCTAGAACCATGCCGACGTTTACTGTTATAAAACATTTCGATGTAATCAAAAATATCGCTGCGGGCTTCTTCCCGCGTTCCGTAGATCTTTTTCTTTATCCGTTCGCGTTTCAACAACTGGAAAAAGCTTTCTGCAACCGCATTATCATGGCAGTTACCGCGACGGCTCATGCTGCCCTCCAGGCCGTGTGATTTCAGGAACGACTGCCATTCATGGCTTGTGTACTGACTGCCCTGATCCGAATGAACCAGCACCTGTTTTTGGGGGTTACGCCGCCATACAGCCATCAGCAGTGCGTTCAGGACAATGTCTTTTGTCATCCGGGATTGCATGGACCAGCCGATAATTTTGCGTGAGAACAGATCAACAACCACGGCAAGATACAGCCAGCCTTCGTGGGTCCTGATGTAGGTTATGTCCGTTACCCAACGTTCATCCGGAGCATCCGGATTGAACTGTCGCTGAAGCCTGTTGGGCGACACGATACTGGCCTCGCCTTTACGAGCCCGCGGGCTCCGGTATCCGACCTGAGCCTTTATGCCGACACGTTTCATCAGTAGCCAGACTCTGTTCACTCCGCACTGTTGCCCGCTGTCCCGCAGATCCAGATGGATTTTGCGATAACCATAGACGCATCCCGATTCCAGCCAGAACTGTTTAATCTGTCCTGTCAGTCTCAGGTCTGCCTGATGGCGTTGTGAATGCGGCTGCTGAAGCCAGGCGTAAAAACCACTGGGATGAACATCCAGCACCCGACAGAGCAGGCGAACAGGACAGCAACAGGTGTTGTCACGGATAAAGGCGTACCTCAGTCGGACAGCTTTGCGAAGTACGCCGCTGTAGATTCAATCTGTCAATGCAACACCCCTTTCAATTATCTCTTTCGGTGTTTTGAACTTCAGTGTCTTTCTCGGTCTGTTGTTTAGCTGAGCAGCAACCAGATCTAGTTCATGTTGAGTATATTGGGCAAGACATGTCTTTTTAGGAAAGTACTGCCGAATTAGCCCATTTGTGTTCTCATTTGTTCCCCGCTGCCAAGGACTCTGAGGATCGCAGAAGTAAACTTTAACGCCGGTGCTGACAGTAAATTCTAGATGTCTGGCCAGTTCCATTCCTCTGTCCCATGTCAGTGATTTTCTGAGTTCTGACGGTAAACTCAGGAATTTGTCGGTAAGAGCCTGATTTACTGAGACAGAATCTTTGCCCCTGAGTCTAAGGATGATCGTATAACGTGATTTTCGGTCTACAAGTGTGGCTATATGAGAGTTTTTTGTACCTGAGACTAAATCGCCCTCCCAATGCCCCAGAGAGCGTCTGTTATCGATATTTCGGGAACGTTCGTGAATTGGTGTTCCGTTCACTATGTTAATCGTACCTCTTTCGCCTTTGCGGGTATGACGCCTGCCATGGCGAAGGCTATGCGACCGTCGCAGATGCTGTATATTCAGGTGGTGTAGCGCTTCGCGGCTACGAAAGTACAGCGTTTTATAAATTGTCTCAGGTGATATTCGCAGCGTTTTTTGACGTGGTTTTGTTCGCCTTAACCATCCTGATATTTGCTCTGGAGACCATTTCATCTCCAGCTTTTCCAGAACAAGCTTTCGCAATGGTAAATTTTGATCCAGTAAGCACGGTTTTGGCCTTTTCGCCATTCTGTTGGCTGGTAATGACTCCAACTTATTGATAGTGTTTTATGTTCAGATAATGCCCGATGACTTTGTCATGCAGCTCCACCGATTTTGAGAACGACAGCGACTTCCGTCCCAGCCGTGCCA